>JASIJW010000710.1:0-4632 GCA_030050035.1 Acidobacteriaceae bacterium
ACTTCGTAGGCAAAGCTGGGGCCTGACAGTGCTCCGATCGGAATTCTTGCCTCAGGGGCTAAAGCCCCTACTGCATTTCCCTGCTCTTCGGCACGACTAAAGTCGTGCCCTGACACAAGGCACTGGGCGATGACCTCGGTCATGCGCAGATAGCTCTGGTCCTCGATGCCTTTGGTGGCGCTGAGGATGATTTGGCCTTTGTGCAGGTGCGGGCGGAAGCGGGCCATCGTTGCCCGCAGGAACTCGGAAGGCACCACTGAGACGACAATCTCCGCCTCGCGCGCTACGGCGCAGTCGCCAGTGACGGCAATGGTGGCCGGCAGCGGGAAACCGGGCAAGAACTGGCGGTTTTCGCCGGCCGAACTAATTTCATTTGCGGCTGCAGGGCTGTGCGCCCACAGCGTAACGTTATGGCCGCCGCGGCGGTCGAGCGAAAGCGCGATCGCTGTGCCCCAGGCGCCCGACCCAATCACAAGAATTCGGCTCATGCAGGCTGCCTGGCTCCGAAGCGATGTTCCTTGCCAGCAAACAGGCGGGCAATGTTCTGGTGGTGCTTGAGGATGATGAGCAGCGAGACGGCGATCTCAACGGCAATGAAAAATGCGGGCGGATGTTCGTCGCGCGTCAAGAGCCACGCGAAGACCGGAAAGCATGCCGCGGCGATGATGGAACCGAGCGAGACATAACGGCTCACGGCCAGCACCAGGAAAAATACTGCGATAGCCGCCAGCGCCGCCGGCCAACACGCGACTAGAAAGACGCCGAAGCCTGTTGCCACGCCCTTGCCGCCTTTGAACCGCAGCCATACCGGAAACATGTGCCCCAGCACGCAGAACAACGCCGCGAGCGCCTGGAACTCCCGATACGGCCGGCTGGGAAAGACATGAGCGACAAAGAAAATGCTGATCCAGATGGAGGTGGCCAGCCACACCGCCGCACAGCCCTTCAGCACGTCCAGCGCGAAGGTCGCCGCGCCCAGTCCCTTGCTGCCGGTACGCAGCACGTTGGTGGCGCCAATGTTCCCGCTGCCCACGGCGCGGATGTCCTGGTGGCGAAATAGCCGCACCAGCAAATAACCCGTGGGAATGGAGCCGAGCAGGTACGCGGCTACCGCAATTACAACGCTTGCAAGGGGCATAACGGAGAGAGTGTAGCAGGTGCGGGGCCGGGGTTGAAAAACGCCTCCGCGCTGCGGGTCATTCCTTAGGATGCAGAGGATTTAGCTCGCTATATCACACATACCAGACAGGTTGAACTGCTGCTCGGACGAGATACGATTGTAACGCATTCAGTGCAGTCGTATACTGAATTACGGACCGTAAAAGCCGCATATTCATGCTGAAGCTCACCAAAAAGGCGGACTATGGGCTAATGGCCCTGAAGTACCTGGCGGAGCATCCGGAGATCCCGGCCCTGAGCGCCAAGGATGTTGCCGATGCCTACGGCATCCCTGCCCAGCTTCTGGCCAAAATCCTGCAGCGGCTCACCAAGAGCGGCCTGCTGAAATCCCATGCCGGCATGAATGGCGGCTATGCGCTGGCCCGCGATGCCCGCGAGATTTCGGCCTACGAAGTGATTCACTGCATCGACGGCCCGTTCTTCATCACCTCCTGCACCAAGGGCGCTAAGGGATGCGAGCTCACCCCGAGCTGCACCATCAAGGAGCCGCTGGCGCGGGTGAACGAAACCATCGCCGGAGTGCTGAAGAGCATCAGCATCCACGACCTTGCCGATCCTGAGCACGCCGCCGCGCACGCGCGCGAGTCGCTCGGGCTGGTTTCATTGACGCTTCAGTAGCGGGGTTAGCGTTGCGAGCGGAGCTAGCGATGCCGGCGAAGCGCCGCCACCAACCCGCGACCGCGACTAACTAACACCGCTAACAATGCTAACAACGCTTTCCAATGTCCACTGGCGCCAATCCGATTGAAATTCCCCAAGGCGTTACGCTGCCTGTGTACATGGACAACCACGCCACCACGCCCATTGATCCGCGGGTGCTGGAGGCGATGATGCCCTACCTCACCAGCAGATTCGGCAATGCGGCCAGCCGCAACCATTGCTTCGGGTGGGAGGCAGAACAAGCCGTCGAAATTGCGCGCGAGCAAATCGCCCGGCTAATCGGCGCCAGCGCCAAGGAAATCGTCTTTACCTCCGGCGCCACCGAAAGCAACAACCTGGCCATCAAGGGCGTGGCAGAGGCGTACCGCGAGCGGGGCAACCACATCATCACGCAGGCCACTGAGCACAAAGCCGTTCTGGACACATGCAAGCGACTTGAGAGGTACGGTTTCCGCGTCACATATCTGCCGGTAAAGGCGGACGGCCGCATTGATCTAGAAACCCTCAGGCGCGCCATCGACGAGAAGACCATCCTGGTCACGATCATGGCGGCGAATAACGAGATCGGCGTGCTGCAGCCGATTCGCGAGATTGGCAGGATATGCCATGAGAAGGGTGTTCTGTTCCACTGCGATGCGGCACAGATTACCGGCAAGGCTCCGTTCAACGTGAGCGACGATAGCGTGGATCTGGCCTCGATCTCGGCCCACAAGATGTACGGGCCCAAAGGCGTAGGCGCGCTCTACGTGCGCCGGCGGAATCCGCGCGTGCAGATCGCGCCGCAGATTGACGGCGGCGGGCATGAGCGCGGGCTTCGCTCGGGAACACTGAACGTGCCCGGCATTGTGGGCATGGGCAAGGCCTGCGAGATTGCCTTGCAGGAGATGGAAACCGAATCTGTCCGGCTCCGCGCGTTGCGTGATCGCCTGAAGGCAAAGCTCGAGGCTGGGCTCGAATACGTCCACGTAAACGGGGCGATAAACGAGTCGATAAATGAGCCGGGGGAGCACCGGCTTCCAGGTAACCTGAACATGAGCTTTGCATATGTGGAAGGCGATGCGCTGCTGATGGCTTTGAACGACGTGGCGGTTTCGAGCGGCTCAGCCTGCACTTCGGCCACGCTCGAGCCTTCCTACGTGCTAAAAGCGCTGGGCCTGAACGACAGCCTGGCTCACAGCTCCATCCGTTTTGGCCTGGGCCGGTTCAACACCGAGGCGGAGGTAGACTATGTGGCAGCAAAAGTCATTCACGTAGTCCAGAAACTGCGCGAGCTTTCGCCGCTGTATGAAATGGCGAAGGATGGGATCGAGCCGGGCAAGTTGGAATGGCAGGCACATTGACTGCGGAACCTTCCGCGTTGTGCCGCATCAAAAGAAGAGAGGCTGTGTATCGACCCCGTTTTCCGGAAAGAACACACAGGCTGAGCGGGATGGAATAATTAGAGGAACGGAAAAGGAATGGCAAACGTAGTCAGCATCGCATCGAAACCAGCCGAGGGTGCATTTGCGCAGCCCCAGGCCGAAAAGCCGAAGCCGCCCGCGGCTCCGCCGGACGGAATTCTGGTGACCGCAAGTGCGGTTGCGCAGATTCGCAAGGCCATGGAAAAAGAAGGTATCTCACCGGCCGAAGGCGGCCTGCGCCTGGGCGTGAAAGGCGGCGGCTGCTCGGGGCTTTCCTACGCCATGAGCTTCGCTAAACGTCCTCGCGAAAACGACCGCATCTTTGAGTTTTTTGGGGAGTCCGGAGGCGAATCCGATGGTGTGCGCGTCTTCATCGATCCCAAGTCGTTCGTCTACCTGCACGGCATCACACTCGATTACGAGTCCACGCTGATGCGCCAGGGCTTCAACTTCATCAATCCGAACTCCTCGAAGTCCTGCGGCTGCGGCTCGTCGTTCTCGGTGTAGTTGCGCGGGCCTGCTTGGTCATTTCGTGCCGTGCTCCCGTCGCTCACTCCAGCCAAAGGCATTCTCGAAGTGGATGAGATCGTTTTTCCGGCCATCCTTTTTCTGACCTGATTCTAGGTAGACGCTGATCACATCGAAGCGCACCTGCGGCGCGGTCTCCTGCGGCAACTGCCGCACGTAGCTCGAGGCCAGCCGCCGCAGCGTGGCGCGCTTGTGGCTGTCTACGGCGGCCTCGGCGGGCGTGGCATCGCGCTCGCTGCGCGTCTTCACCTCGATAAAACACAGCAGCGATCCGTTCCTCGATCCGTTCGTCGATTTGCTCCACGCGACCAGGTCCACGTCGCCTGGCAGATTCCCCGCCGACCAGCGCCGCGCCACCACGGTATAACCCTCGCGCTCCAGGTAGAAATATGCAGCGTCTTCGCCATCCAGGCCAACGGTCAAATGCGCGGGCGTGGTTGCTGCGCGCCCGCGCAGCGCAGCCAGCCGGTCAGCGATCCGGTCAAGGCCGTCCAGCGCCCGCTCCTGGCAGTTCACACGCACCTGTTTCAGCCATTGCATCGCGACCCCATTCTCTGCTGCTGCCGCGCGTTGGCGCAACTCGTAAACCCGCTTCAGAGCCACTCAAGTAAACTGCCTTTAGACTTCTTGGAATGCCAGGCCTTCTCAACAAAACGCGCACCACGCTTGAAATGATCAAGTGGGAGCATTCCGTCTTCGCGCTGCCCTTTGCGCTGACGGCAATGCTGCTTGCTGCGCACGGGCTGCCGGCCTGGCGCACGATCGGCTGGATCGTGGTCGCGATGGTCTCGGCGCGCTCGGCGGCTATGGCCTTCAATCGCTGGGCCGATGCGGATCTCGACGCTGCAAACCCGCGCACGCGCAC
>JASIJW010000711.1:0-2683 GCA_030050035.1 Acidobacteriaceae bacterium
GAGTTGCTGCCCGGTATGCCGCGCAAGCAACTTCCGATCCGGTTGCTGATGCAGCGGACCTCGTTTACTGATCCCAAAGGCCAGGTGTGGCGCGCAGATAACTATTTTACAAATGGCCGTCTCTCCGATCAGCACCAACTGGTAACAGGAGCGCCCGATCCCGACCTGTTCACGGGAGAGCGCTATGGACATTTCCGCTACACTCTGCCTGTGGATCCGCGGGATCGCTATACGCTGATACTGCATTTTGCCGAATTCTATTTTGGGCCGGGGATGCCGGGCGGCGGCGGCGCAGGCAGTCGTGTTTTTCGCGTCCTGTGCAACGGCGAAACGCTGCTGGATGACTTCGATATTTACAAGGAGGCGGGCAGCCTGCACGCCCTGGCTAAAACCTTCTCCCATATCAAACCTTCGGCGCAAGGAAAGATTAACCTGACCTTCGAGCCAGTGGTTAACAACGCTACTGTGTCTGGAATCGAAGTGCTGGACGAATCGCAATAAAGGACGGGAACTCTCGCCAGCACGCTCTGTCGCGGCGGATTTTGCATGGCCCCTTTATATACAGCAGCTGTCTCAAAGCGATACGCGACTGCGAAGTCCTAATCCGCCACAGCGTGATCTTCTTGCAGGAATGACTCCGGCAGTCGCGTTCAGCTTGCAAAAAACTCTCTTCTTTGATTCGCATCCTTCTCTTTTGATGGAGTTCGGCGGCGTGGCCACGTCACCAGAGTTAAGGAAGATCGAACGAGCCCTCCAGCGAAGTGTCCGCCGACGATGCTCCCGCAAATACCCGGTAGCTTCCGGGAAGAACCGACCATCCGTTTTTCTGCTCGTCGTAGATAGAGAGCATCTGTGGATCGATTGCGATCTGGACGGACTTTGACTCTCCAGGATTCAGTTCAACGCGTCTCCAGCCAACCAGGCGACGAAATGATTCGCCTGCCACAGCCGGTAAGGCCACGTACACCTGCGCGATTTCAGTTCCCGGCCTCTCGCCGGTGTTTTTCACTGCGAAGCTTACAGAAGGCCGATCGTTCGCAACTTCACTTTTCAATCCTGAGTAGGCGTAGGTTGTGTACGAAAGGCCAAAACCAAATGGGAAAAGAACCGGCTTGTGCTCGGCTTCGTACCATTTGTAGCCGACCTTCGCTCCTTCAAAATAGGTAACCGAGTACCTGGAGTTCACGTGTGCATTTCCATGCACGGCTTTGCTTCCCTGCCCCACGTCTCTCGGCGGGAGTGGGGGGATTGTGGGACGAGGGAGTTCTGCTTCATTCACAGGAAAGGTCATGGCGAGTTTTGCCGAGGGGTTCACTTTTCCGGTCAGCACATTCGCGAGTGCTTTATGGCCACTACTTCCCGCGTACCACGCCTCGACAATGCCCTGCACTTTGTCGATCCATGGCATTTTCGCGGCTGTTCCCGTCTCCAGCACTACGATCGTTCTCGGATTGGCATCGGCAATCCGCTCAATTAGTTGATCCTGCCCATCCGGCAGGGTGAGGCTGGAAATATCCATCCCTTCCGATTCCCATTGGTATGCAAAAACGATGGCAACGTCGGCGCTTTTCGCCAACTTCGCCGCTGCGGCAAGGTCTTCTCCTGATGCATAGTCAATTTGGGTCCCCGGCATCGCCGCGCGCAATGCCTTTAAGGGAGGTGTGGGGAACCATATTTGTTCGTTCCACTGCGTGGCTCCCTGGCCGGGCGGCATGATCGCATTTCCGCCTGGGGGATCGACTTGCGCCGAGCCTCCGCCGGAGATCATGCCGACGTCTGCATGACCGCCAATTACCGCGATTTTGTGCACAAGCCTACTGTTGAGCGGCAGGATGGCATTCTGATTCTTCAGCAAGACGATGCTCTTTTCCTCGACGCTTTGCGCCACGTCAAAGCCCGCCTGAACGTCAACAACGCTCTTCTCAATCGGGTAGTCCACCATCCCGGAAGCGAATTCAGCGTACAGAACGCGCCGCGTACTGTCGTCGATCTGCGACCTCGAAACCTCGCCTGCTTCAACGGCCTGCTTCAGCGTGGGACCAAAGTAGTCTGCCATCGGCTGTTCCTGGTCCAATCCTGCTGCAATCGCCGCCTGTGTACTGTGGGTTCCTCCCCAATCTGAAAGGACAAAACCCTTGAAGCCCCAATCGCGCTTGAGCGTGTCACGCAATATGTACGGATTCTCGCAGGCGTGCACACCGTTGACGCGGTTGTAGGAGCACATGACGGCTCCCGGGTTAGCAATCTGAATCGCAATGTGGAAGGCCAGCAGATCGCTCTCTTGCAATGCCCGCCTGGAGATGATGGCGTTGACGAAGCCCCGCCCGGTCTCCTGATCGTTGAGCGCGTAGTGCTTGATATCGCCGATCACATGTTGAGCCTGCTCGCACTTCATCATGTTGCCGACCATGAAGCCGGCAAGCAATGGATCTTCGCCGGCATATTCGAATGTTCTTCCGTTCCTCGGATCCCGCGTCAGATCGACGCCACCGCCCAGCGTCATATTAAATCCCTGGGCGCGCAGCTCACGGCCAATCAAGGCACCATACGCGCATGCCAATTCCGGATCCCAACTGGAGGCAAGGGCAAGGTCCGACGGGAGGGCGGTGGAATAGCGGCCATTCACACCGCTATCCCGAACGCCATACGCTGCGTCGGAAATAACAATCGGGGGAATACCGAG
>JASIJW010000712.1:0-6262 GCA_030050035.1 Acidobacteriaceae bacterium
CTTCCGCTGAACGGGCGCAGCTATGACGAGCTGCTTACGCTCAATCCCGGCATCGTAAATTTCACCGCCGAAAAAACCGGCGGCATCGGCGTCTCTAACTCCACCGTAGGCAATAACTTTTCCGTCACAGGCAATCGCCCTCAGCAGAATCTCTTCCTGTTGAACGGCGTGGAGTTTACCGGCGCGGCCGAAAACAATATGCAGCCCGGAGGCACCAGCCAGGAACTCCTCGGCGTGGATGCCGTGCGCGAGTTCAACGTGCTCCGCGACACCTACGGCGCCGAATTCGGCAAACGGCCAGGCGCACATGTTCTCATTGTCACGCAGGACGGCACCAATCAACTGCACGGATCGCTCTACGAATTTCTGCGTAACAACGTCTTCGACGCCGGCAACTACTTCGACAAAGGATCTGCGCCGCCCTTCCAGCGCAATCAGTTTGGCGGCGCTTTGGGCGGCCCCATCCGGCACGATAGCACCTTCGCCTTCGCAAACTTTGAGGGCCTCACGCAGCACCTGCATCAGACCGGCGTCGCGCTCGTGCCCGACGCAAACGCGCGCAATGGCATGTTGCCCTGCAAACTCGTTACGCCCGCGCCCAATCCATGCCCGGCCTCCGGCTTGGTGAATGTAGGCGTTGCGCCAAGCGTCGTCCCGCTGCTGGCTCTATGGCCTACGCAAAGCCCGAATGCTCCCGATTTCGGCGGCATCGCCGAGGCATTTAACAACCCCTTGCAAACCATCCGCGACGATTTCGGAACAACTCGCCTCGATCAGGTTTTTTCCAGCAAGGATCTGCTCACCGGAGCTTACACCGTTGACGACAGTGCCGACGTAACGCCGACCGCCGCCAACCTCTACAGCACCGATGTGGAATCGCTGCGCGAACAGGTTGCGAGCCTCGAAGAAACCCACGTCTTTTCGCCGCGCCTGTTGAACTCCGCGCGCGTCGGCTATTCGCGCGCCGCATACTTCTACACCGGCGAACCCACTCCGGGAACGCCCGCAACCGCGGTCAACGGATTCGTAGCCGGCAAGCCCGTGGGCACGGTCGTCGTGGGCGGCAGTGCCGCAGCCAACCCTGCCGCGCAAGTGAGCCAGGCAGGTAGCAATACTGGAAGCGATCTGCACATCGACCGCAACCTCTACACGTACCAGGACGATGTCACCCGCAACAGCGGACGTCACAATCTCAGCGCGGGAGTGTGGCTCCAGCGCTTGCAATCGAACGAGGACCTTGCGCTCACTCAGTTCGGCCAGGCCACATTCACCGGCCTCCAGCAATTCCTGCAGGGCACAATTTCCAGCTTCCTCTATGACCCCGCTCCCACCGAGATGAACTGGCGCTCGCTGCTCGGCGCGTGGTACGTGCAGGACACGATTCGCGTAACTCCAAAACTTACTCTTTCGCTCGGCTTCCGCGACGAATTCACCACCGGATGGAATGAAGCGCACGGCCACGCCGCAACCTTCGTCTTTACCAACGGAGCGCTCCAAACGCAGCCGCGCATCTCGAGCTCTGCCTTCACCGTCAATCGCGCGAAGTTTCTGCCGCAGCCTCGCATCGGCCTTGCCTTCAGCCCATTCGGATCGAAGACCGTCATCCGCACCGGATTCGGCATGTACAACGACCTCCAGGATGCTCTTGGCTACCGCATGGATCAGAACGCACCCTTCAATCCCTCCTACAGCATCGCGAATCTTCCCGTATCTTCACTGCCGCTAGCGGTCTCGCCCGTACCCGCCAACGCCAAGGTCGCGCCCGCGGGAGTTGAAGCGGATATGCATACGCCCACGCTCATCTCCTATTCGCTCCGGGTAGAGCACGCGTTCTCACCGAACACCGTCGTCACACTTGGTTATGTGGGCTCGCACGGATACCACCAGATCGTCAGTCTCGACGATAACGAACCCACGCCCACGGTGTGTCCTGCTTCTCCATGTCCCGCGGATTTCCCCACCAGCTTTCCTGCCCCGCTCGCCGGTGCCGCAATTCCAGCCGGCGCCTACTACATCCCCACAGGCACGCCTACCGCCAATCCCGCTCTCGGAGCAGCATGGGCCTGGTACTCCGTCGGCACGTCCTCCTATAACGCCCTGCAAGCCGACTTCAATCACCGCATGAGTCACGGCGTGTTGCTGCGCGGCGTCTACACCTGGTCGAAATCTCTCGACGATGGAGATTCGCTCAACGCCACTGCTGCCGGCAACGCGCCCGGCCTCGTTTCCAATCCCTTCGATGTGAAGGCCGACTGGGGCCCGGCCACCTACGACGTGCGCAACGTCGCCGTCATCGACGGCAGTTACAGTCTGCCCTTCGGGCCGCAACACGCGTTCCTCAATCATGCAAGTAGCTTCGCCAACGTGCTCGCAGCAGGCTGGACGGCGAACTCCATCGTCACCCTGCAATCCGGATTTCCCTTCACGCCTCAGTTGAGCTACAACCCTTCCAACAACGGCGACACCAAGGACCCCGTCCGTCCATTCGCCAATCCGTCTTTCACCGGCTCGGCGATCATCGGATCGCCATCTCAGTGGTTCAATCCCGCAGCCTTCCTCGCCCCGCCGGCAAATAGCGGCTTCTACGGCAATCTTGGCCGCGACACGCTCACCGGCCCCGGCATCGCCACCTGGGACTTCTCGATGATGAAAGACACTTCCATACGCGAGCGCCTCTCTACCCAGTTCCGCGCTGAGTTCTTCAACATTCTCAATCGCGCCAACTTCAACACGCCCAACCTGGTCGTCTTCACTCCCTCCGGCATCTCACCCACCGCCGGCGTCATCACCAGCACCTCGACAACCTCACGGCAAATTCAATTTGCGTTGAAGCTGCTATGGTGAACCCACCCAATTTGCCCCATTCACAATTCGGTCTTCCGATGCGGCCAGGCATCCTGAGCGATGATCCTGGCCTGCCATTCTGAGCGAGTTTGTCCAAGGCACTCACATCCGGCGCCGGACAGATTAGCTCGGCATCAATCAAACGTCGATTTGTACTATAGTCATGCTTATGTCTCGCCGGGATTCCGGAGAGGAAAAATCCTCGCGCGTGCAAGTCGAATCAGTCATAGTTCCTTTCAGGAGAATTGCACATGACAACCAACACCTCGACAGCACTGATCACCGGAGGAACGAGCGGAATCGGTCGTGCGACGGCCGAAAAACTGGCGCAACTCGGCTTCCACGTATTGGTTGTGGGGCGCAACGCGGAGCGGGGGAAGAAGACCGTCGATCAAATCCGCGCAGCGGGTGGCAAAGCGGACTTTATTTCCTCCGACCTTCGAGATGCAGCGAGTGCACGCGCTCTGGCGAAAAAAGCGCTCGAAATCGGCAATGGTCATGTCGATATTCTGATCAACAATGCGGGCATCTATCCGTTCGGGCCAACGCATGAAATGACGGAAGAACAGTTCGACCGCGTGTTCTCCGTCAACGTGAAGGCGCCTTATTTCCTCGTAGCGGAACTCGCTCCACTGATGGCCGGCAGGGGCAAAGGGGCAATCGTAAATCTGTCGACCATGGTCTCCGATTACGGTGCGCTCGGGATGAGCCTCTATGGTTCGAGCAAGGCCGCCATCAATCTGCTCACCAAAACCTGGGCCGCTGAATATGGACCGAGCGGCGTCCGCGTGAATGCAGTGAGTCCCGGGCCAACGCGCACAGAAGGCACCGAAGCAATGGGCGAAGGCATCGAACAGTTGGCCGCGCAGTTGCCGGCCGGCAGGCCGGCAACTGCCGCCGAGATCGCAGAAGCGATTGTCTTCCTCGCAACAGACCGCTCCAGCTTCATTTATGGAGCAATACTTGCCGTGGACGGAGGCCGCACTGCGATCTGAATTCCGAAAACCACGCGAGTCAACAACTGCCCCTCTGACTCGGAAAGGAAAGTCGCATGCAGCCCACCGGGAAGAACTCATCCCATCCCGAACCTCAGAAAACGCAGGCTGAAAACTTCGATCTGGTCATCCTCGGCGGCGGAACGGGCTCGACTATCGCTGCCTGGACCTTCGCCGGCGAAGGCAAGCGGGTCGCAGTCGTCGACCGCAAATACATTGGCGGATCGTGCCCGAACATCGCATGCCTGCCAAGTAAAAACATCATCCACAGCGCGAAGGTCGCATCTTACTTCCGCCAAAGTGAAGAATTCGGCGTCACTCACAAGGGCTTCAGGATCGATATGTCCGGGGTCCGCGAGCGCAAGCGCAAAATGGTCGCCGGCCTCAACGCAATGTATCTCGAAAATTACAAGGAAACCGGAGCAGAATTCATCCTGGGAACTGGACGGTTCACAGCTCCAAAGACCATTGAGGTCACCCTCGGCAGCGGAGCGACCCGTCAGTTGCGCGGCGCACAGGTGATCGTCAGTACCGGTACGCGGGCGGCAATTGAAGCTATCCCTGGCCTTGTTGAAGCGCAGCCGCTCACGCACATCGAAGCGCTCGAGCTCGGCGAACTGCCCGAACATCTGCTTATCATTGGCGGCGGCTACGTAGGAGCAGAACTGTCGCAGGCCATGCGGAGGTTCGGCAGCAAAGTCTCAGTCATTGACCGCCACGAGCGGCTGATGTCGAAAGAAGACGAAGATGTGTGTCAGGCTATTCGCGACCTCCTTGAAGACGAAGGAATCGGCATTCATCTGCAAGCGCGAATCCGGCGAGTCACCGGCAAGTCGGGTAACTCGGTAAGCATCGTCCTCGAGCAGAACGGGGTTGAGAGGACCTTAACCGGAAGCCATGTGCTCGTCGCAGCAGGCCGCAGGCCAAACACCGAAGGACTCGGGCTCGAACTGGCCGGTGTGGAACTGAACGAGCGAGGATATATCAAGGTCAACGAGCGACTGCAAACCACCGCTCAAGGCGTTTGGGCAATCGGCGAGGTTGCCGGCAGCCCGCAGTTTACGCACATCAGCGTCGACGATTTTCGCGTAGTTCATGCAAACATCACAGGCGGCAATCGCGTCACCACGGGCAGGCAGGTTCCCTACTGTCTGTTTACCGATCCTGAGCTCGCCCGTATCGGCCTCAGTGAAGCCGAAGCGACAGCGCACGCGATCCCGTATCGCCTTTTCAAAGTGCCAATGGGAAGCAATCTGCGCGCACGCACCCTGTCGGAAACGCGCGGATTCATGAAGGCTCTTGTCGAAACTGACACAGATCGGATTCTCGGGTTCGCGGTTTTGGGCGTCGGTGCAGGCGAAATCATGGCCGCCGTCCAGGTCGCAATGATCGCTGGGCTTCCTTATACGGCGTTGCGCGACGCCGTCCTGACGCACCCCACATTGACCGAGGGCCTCATACCGCTGTTTTCATCCCCGTCGACCGAGCACAACGCCGCACGCGCTACAGAAAAAATCGGCAACTGGTAGAAATTTAACCGATTCGATACTGACCGCCATCCACAACAATTGCCTGCCCGGTGATGAATGAAGCATCGTCACCTGTCAAAAACAGAACCGCACCAGTCACATCCTCGGGCTCCCCCAGCCGCTTGATCGCCTGCTGTTCCCAGGTAGCGCGCTTTTGCAGTTCCGATTGGGGTGCAGTTGCCAGTGTATTTATCAGCCCCGGCAGCACCGCATTCGCGGTAATGCCGTCGTTTGCAACATCATTTGCCAAACCTCTCATGAACCCGATGATCCCCATTTTTGTGGCGATATAGTGGCTCATGCCTGGTATGGCTAAACCAACCATATTTGACGATATGCCAACGAAGCGGCCCCACTTCTTCTTCCTCATTCCAGGCAAGAAATACTTCACGCTCAAAAAGTGAGAGTCCAGGTTCGTAGCCATGGTTTTCCGCCAAGTCGCCAGATCCAGGTCATCGATAGAGCGATTTGGAAAATATCCGGCGTTATTCACGACGATATCTACATTGCCGACGTATCGAGCTTTGTTGGCTACGGAATGCCACTGCTCTTCTTGCGTAACATCTAGTTCAAGCGCGTATGCCGTGGAGCCAATCTTGCGAACGGTTTCGTTCGGCGGTTGAAGGTCGGTTGCAATGACCTGTGCTCCTCGCTCTGCCAAAGCCAATGCAATCGCCTGGCCGATTCCTTGAGCAGCACCGGTGACCAGCGCTACTCGTCCATCGTGCGTTCTTATCGACGTCTTCATCCTTCTCTCCCTCACTCTTCGCACGCTGTCTTCAGTGCCTTTGTCCACCATTATCGAACTACGAGACCGGCCAGCCCGATCATGCAAGCCCGTTTCCCGTTACTTGCCGGCTTACTACCACATCGAAAGCGATGAACACGCTCCTT
>JASIJW010000713.1:0-15127 GCA_030050035.1 Acidobacteriaceae bacterium
CGCGATGAATCGCGCCGCCTACAAAGCGCTCACCAGGGTGATGGAAGAACAGAGCCATATTGCTCCGCAGGCGCTGAATGCGCTCATGATCTGCCGCAGCCTTGAGCGCGTCGCCGACCACGCCACCAATATTGCCGAAGATGTCATCTTCTGGGTGCAGGGCACCGATGTGCGCCACCACAAGAGCCTGGCCAAGGCCGAGGCAAAGTCGCAGGCAATGTGACCGGCAGCGCATACGGCCGCTGTTGCGATGAATCCACTAAGCAAAACGCCCCGCACCTGCGGGGCGTTTTGCTTCGGATCCTTACTCCGTCATCAATGCGGATTGATCCTCACGCCCATTTCGTTCAGCTTGCTTCGTGCTATGCGAGCTTCAGGTGTCTGCGGATGCCGGCGGATGAGCGCCCGCAATTCGTCGGCGCCCTGCACCCAGAAGATGACGTCTTCTGCGATGTTGGTGGCGTGATCGGCAACGCGCTCCAGGCTGCGGCAGATCATGAGCGCATTCAGCGCCTGCGGGGCCAGGTGGCTCTGCTCCTCCATCACCTTGGTCAGCGACCTGTAGGCTGCGCGGTTCATGGTGTCAACGCCGTCGTCGAGCGTGAGCACGTGGCGTGCCAACTCGGCGTCGGCTTCGATGAAGGCCTGCAAGCTTTTGCGCACCATGTCAGTGGCCAGCGCGGCCATGCGCGGAATATCGACGGGAAGCTCGGCTGCGGCCATCTGCTCCATGTGGCGGACGCGGTCGCTGATGCTCTTGGCGGCGTCGCCCACGCGCTCGAGATCGGCGTTGATCTTAATGACCGACAGGATGAAGCGAAGGTCGATGGCCATGGGCTGCTCCATGGCCAGCAGATCGAGGGCAGCCTGGTCAATGTCGCGCTCCATGCGGTTGATGGCGATTTCGCTGCGGCTGACCAGATCGCAGATGGACAGATCGCGGACGCGGTAGGCCTCGATGGCGCGCTGGATGGCCTGCTCGGCGAGGCCGGCCATGACGAGGAGATTTTCCTTCAGATCTTCGAGGCTTTGCTGGAAGCGAATGCGTGTCATCCGAACCTCCCCGTAATGTAGTCTTCGGTTCGTTTATCGGAGGGGTTGGTGAAGATCTTGTGTGTTGAGTCGAACTCGACCAGCCTTCCGTTGAGAAAAAACCCGGTGTGCTCTGCCACGCGGGCCGCCTGCTGCATATTATGCGTCACGATGACGATGGTGTACTGCGCCTTGAGCTGAAAAATCAGGTCCTCGATTTTGGACGTGGAGACGGGATCGAGGGCCGAGGCAGGCTCATCCATGAGCAGGACTTCAGGATCGACGGCGAGGGCGCGCGCGATACAGAGGCGCTGTTGCTGGCCGCCGGAGAGGCTGGCGCCGGACTTTTTCTTCAGGTCGTCCTTGACCTCGTCCCACAGGGCCGAGTTGCGCAGGGATTTCTCGACAATTTCATCCAGAACCCGGCGGTTGGAGAAGCCGTTGAGCTTTAGTCCGGCAGCCACGTTGTCGTAGATCGACATGGTGGGAAACGGGTTGGGGCGCTGGAAGACCATGCCGACGCGGCGACGGATTTCGACAGGGTTGGCGTCTTCGTAGATGTCGAGGTCGCCCATGCGGACCGAGCCGGTGACGCGGGCCACGGGGTTGGTTTCGTGCATGCGGTTCAGGCAGCGGACGAAGGTGCTTTTGCCGCAGCCGGAGGGCCCGATGAGCGCGGTGGCATGATTGGCGGGGATCTTCAGGTTGATGTCCTGCAGCGTGTGATTCGCCCCGTACCACGCATTCAGGTTAGTTACCTCGATGCCGACACCCACGTGCGCATTTCTCCTTCTGCACTTTGCAGAAACCATAATTCTCAAGTGGCGATTTCCTCAAGAAATCGCCACCCGGTCAGGTTTTAAAAACGGCACTCTCGAAGGAGAAATGCCGGCTAGCTTGCCCCTTTCAAAACGCCGCGGCTGGTGACGTAACGCACCAGAGAAACCGAGAGCACGATGAGCACGATGAGAACCAGCGCGCCGGCCCAGGCCAGGCGGTGCCATTCGTCGTACGGCGAGATGGCGTAGACCCAGATTTGCAGCGGCAGCGCCTCGATGGGTTGGTTGAGACTGGCGCTCCAGCCGACGTTGCCGAACGCGGTGAAGATGAGCGGCGCGGTTTCGCCCGCCACGCGCGCAAAGGCCAGCATACAGCCGGTGATGATGCCGGGCGAGGCTGTGCGCAGGGTGATGGAGACGACCGAGCGCCAGTTGGGTACGCCGAGGCCGAGCGCGGCCTCGCGAACCGCTTTGGGCACCATCAGGAGCATCTCCTCGGTCGTCCGGCAAACGGTAGGAATCATCATGATGCCCAGGGCCACGCCGCCGGACAATGCTGAGAAGTGCTTTTGCGGGATCACGACGAGCGCGTAGGCGGCGATGCCCATCACAATGGAAGGAACGCCGTTGAGCACATCCGCAGTGAAGCGGATGGCCTGGGCGAGCCTGGTGCCGCGGCCGTACTCGGCCAGGAAGATGCCGCCAGCGATACCGATGGGGATGCCGAGAAGGCTGCCGATGGCCAGGATCACACCGGAGCCAAGGATGGCGTTGGCCATGCCGCCGCCGGTTTCGCCCACCGGCTTGGGCGGCTGCGTGAAGAAAGCAATATTGATGGAGCTGGCGCCCTTATAGATGAGATAGACGAAGATGGCGACCAGCGGCGCAACCACAAGCACCGTGGAAAGCATGGCCAGGCCAGTAGCGAGCATATCGCTGAAGCTGCGCAGTCGCGCCCTAAGCTTATTTGGGTTTCGGCCGCTTCGATTTCGTCCCGTCTCTGGGTGCATGCGCGTAATTCCGTTGCCTGACAGTTGAATGCGGTGAAAGCGTTAGTGCGAGTGCGCGGGCGCGCCGCGGGTGACGGCCCAAAGGAGCAGCCGCGCAAAGGCGTTGACCATGATGGTGACGACAAAGAGCGCGAGACCGATTTCCATCAGGGCGCTCAGGTGCAAGTCGCTGGTGGCCTCGGTAAACTCGTTGGCGATGACCGATGCCATGGAGCTGCCGTTTGCCAGCAGCGAGCGGTGAATCTCCGGCGTGTTGCCGATGACCATGGTGACGGCCATGGTTTCACCCAGTGCCCGGCCCAGGCCCAGGATGATGGCGCCGACAATGCCGATGCGCGCATTTCGCAGCACGCCCAGGCGGATCATCTCCCAGCGAGTGGCGCCGAGGGCCAGTGCGGCTTCGCGCTGCGAGTGCGGCACGGCGGTCATTACTTCGCGGGTGAGCGAAGAGATGATGGGCAGGATCATGATGGCGAGGATGACGCCGGCGGCCACGAAGCCGAGGCCGGTGGGATTGTCGTCGGTGAACAGTCCGGTCCAGCCAAGGATGTGAACCAGGAACGGATTGACGTAGTCGCGCAGAATGGGGACGAGCACGAAGAGGGCCCACAGGCCGTAGATGACGCTGGGGATGGCGGCCAAAAGCTCGGTAAGAAAGGCGAGCGGCGCGCGCAGCACGCGTGGGCACATTTCCGTAAGAAAGACGGCCACTCCGATGGCCAGCGGAACAGCAAGCAGCAGCGCCAGAAGAGACGAAACCAGCGTGCCGTAGATAAAGGGCAGCGCGCTTAAATGGCCGTTGACCGGGTCCCAAAACATGGGCTGGCGGGTGTCGGGGTCGACGAACGAACTGAAGAAGAACCGGAAGCCGAAGGTGTGCCAGGAGAGCTGCGAGCGCAGGACAAGCTCCACGGCGATAAGGACCACGATGCCGAAAATGCTGAGCGCGCAGAGGACCATGAGCCAATGAAAGGCGCGATCCGCCACGGCCGAGTTGCCCCGCGACAACAGATAGCGCCGCACCGGCGAGATCTCGATGACGGCAGAGGAAACCGCATTCGGTCCAGGACCAGGTCCAGGGACCGACGCCGGAACGGGTTTGGCAAAGATTTCGGGGGCGCGGATGTCGGGCACGTTGGCGCTCACATATGAAGGCTACCGGGCAATTATGAACGGCAGGTTACAGGCGCGCAAAATCAATTGCATAGGCGCGAAAACTGCCGCAGGGCCAGTGTACCCGGCGAGGGGGCCGGTTCCGGTCCGGGACGCTGGGGTCGCCCCGCGCGGACCCGGGAAATTCCGGCAGAAAAGTGATGGTAAACCGTTTTCCCTAAGGGAAAACGTGCTACAACTCCAGTATGGCGCGCGACAAGACCGTAACCCCCGAAGGGCACGTGAACCTGAGGACGCTGGCCGAACATCTGGAACTGTCGCAGACGACAGTTTCGCTGGTCCTGAACAATTCGCCGTCGGCGCGGTCCATTCCGCAAGAGACTCGGGAACGGGTGCGGGAGGCTGCACGGCGGCTGAATTACCGGCCCAACTACTTTGCGCGCTCCCTGCGCCAGAGCCGGTCGATGAGCGTGGGTGTGCTGGCTCCGGACCTGAGCGAAGGCTACTTTACGCGAGTGATGAGCGGCGTGGTGGCGGAACTGACGGCAGCGCACTATTTTTACTTCACCGCCTGCCACGACTGGAACCAGGAAATGATCGAAACCTACCCGCGGATGCTGGTGGAGCGCGCTGTGGATGGGTTCCTGCTGCTGAATACGCCGGCCGACCAGATTGCGGTGCCGGTGCCGGTGGTGGCCATCTCGGCGCACAGCGCGGCAGATCACGTAACCAATATCGTGCTCGATCATCATCGGGCAGTGCACCAGGCGCTGACGCATTTGTACGGATTGGGGCACCGGCGGGTTGCCATTATGCGGGGTCCAAACGCGATTCCTGACTCCGAGGTGCGCTGGCAGAGCATCCAGCAGGTGGCGGCGGAGATCGGGCTGAAGCTGGACCGCAACCTGGTGATCCGCATTGACGCGACAGGATGGTCGATGAAGGCGGGCCAACACCCGATGGCGCCCGAGATTGGTTATAAGCCCATGGCGGCGCTGCTTGAAAGAACCCGGGACTTCACGGCGGTCTTCTGCTTCAACGACATTGCAGCGATCGGAGCCATCCGCGCACTGAAAGATGCAGGATTGAATGTGCCGGGCGATGTGTCCGTGGTGGGATTCGACGATATTCAGTCTGCCGCGTTCGCGATGCCGTCTCTGACTACCGTTCGCCAGCCGCTGACAGAGATGGGCAAACGCGGCGCGCAGGTGCTGCTGGAGCAGATTGCGAACCGCGAAGCGGCGCTGCCGGTGGAGATCGTAATGGAGCCGGAGTTCGTGATCCGCGAATCGACGGCGGCTGCGCCGGCGGGACGCTGAGAAGAAATCAGGAACAGAGCGACTCGAGCCAGCGGCTGATGTAAATCTGCGCGTGGGCCTCGCCGCAGTAGTGGCGGGCGCCGGGAGCGTCGGCTGCTTGCTTGTCCCACTTGAAGATGGTCAGGTGCTGATCGCTGCAGTGGATCACGATCCAGCGGACGGGGTTCTGGCTCTCGTTGCCGCAGATTTCACATCGGTAGATAGTATCGATCAAGGGAACCTCCGGAAAATAACCGGGAAATTTTCTCGCTGTTGCTTTTCCACTACTTCTTTATTCAAGGATCTGCAGGTCGAGCGGTTCAACCAGCATGCAATCCATGCCGCTGACCCGGGCCAGCGCGCGCTTGAGCGCCGAAGACTTGCACGGCTCAGTCGTAACGACGAAAGGCAGCGCGTGGGACGGGTAGCCGGGTTTCTGCACGATGGCGCGGATGTTGATCTGCTCATTGGCCAGTGCGCCGGTGATGGCGGCGACGATGCCGGGCCGGTCGGCGACCAAGAAACGGATATAGTGCGGCACTTCGAATTCGGCGCCGACATGAGCGGGCGCGGCGGGGATCTCCACGCGGCGCGAGCCGTGCGCGAGCGCGAGCAGATCGCTGACGACGGCGACGGCCGTGGGATGACCGCCGGCGCCATGGCCTGAGAAGACCACATCGCCGCCATAGTGGCCGCGCGCGATCACCATGTTCTCGGTTCCATGCGACCAGGCCAGCGGCGAACGCAGGTCGACGAGCATGGGGCCGACGGTAGCGGCAAGATCGCCACCTGACTGCTCTGCGCGGGCAACCTGGCGAATGGTGCAGCCCAGGTCGCGGGCATAGCTGAAATCGACAGCGGTGACTGCGGTGATGGGGCGCGGAGCGATCTCTTCGGGATCGACGTGGACGCGCATGGCGAGGCGCATGAGGATGGCGAGTTTGGCGCGTGCGTCGAAGCCGCCAACGTCTTCAGTGGGGTCAGCCTCGGCGTAGCCTTTAGCCTGCGCGTCGGCCAGGACCGGCGCGTATTCGGCGCCCTCCTGCATTTTGCTGAGGATGAAATTGCAGGTGCCGTTGAGGATGCCTTCGATGCGCTCGATGCGGTCGCCGGCCAGGCCCTGCTCAAGGCCGGGAATGACGGGAATGCCGCCGGCGACGGCCGCGCCGTACTTGATGTGGCCGCCCTTTGCCGCGGCCAGACGCTCAAGATCGACGCCGTGGAAGGCGATGAGCTTCTTGTTGGCCGTGACCACGCTCTTGCCTGCTTCCAGAGCGCGGCGCACCCAGGTTCCGGCGGGATCGAGACCGCCGGCCAGCTCGACGATGACATCAGCGTCGGAGGCGAGCACTGCATCGGCGTCTTCGCTCCAGGTGACGCCCGACGGGGTCCAGCCGACGCGCTTGCGGGACACGCCGCGATTGAATATGTGGGTGATCTCAAGCTCCGGCGGCTTCGATTCGACGAGGATCCGCGCCACCGAGCTGCCGACCGTTCCAAAGCCGAAGAGCGCAATGCGCAGCGGCCGCTGACGGCGCGGATGCTGTTTTGGATCTGCCGGATCGACTGCCGGTGCGGATGAGCGTTCCCTTGTGCGTTCCTTGAACACGGATGAATCCTCTCGAGCAGTGCGGCGGAGGTGAACTGCGTAATACTCCGATGATACTGGACGGGCGGCAGGCGATTGCGGCTGGTGTAGCATAGGGAGCAGATGAAGCGGGTTCTGTCCATCCTGCTGGCGCTGTTGTTTGGCGTGGGGCCATTGGCTACTGCTTTACCGGGCAGCGAGGATGCGCGCCTGCCGGCGTGCTGCCGCCGGAATGGGGCGCACCACTGTGCGATGGCAGCGCAGATGGCACGGATGGCTGAGGCGGCATCCGATGGGCGCCCTGCGCTGACCGCGCCGGCCACGTGCCCGTATTATCCCGGCGCGGTAATCGCATGGATCGCGCCGGCTCATGCGCTCCTGGCGCCTTCAGCCGGTTTTGCTGTTCCGCAATCGAGTGTCTGCATCGCGCTTGGCGCCAGCATCGCTCCGCGCACGGCGCCGGCTCGCACGCACGCGGGCCGCGGCCCTCCGGCTTCAATCCCCAGCTAAATCTTCTCGAAAAACTTCCACTTCCATCCCAATTGCCGCCACGCGCGGTGCGCTTTTGCACGCACGCGTGCGGTCCTGCCTATTTTTCTGAGAGGTCTGATATGCGCCGTATTGCTCTATTTGCCGCAATGCTGCTGGGCGCTTCCCTGCCCTTGTATGCCACTGTTTTTGCTACTCTGCACGGGGTGGTGCACGACTCGCAGCACCGACCCATCGCCGGGGCGCGGGTGCTGCTCGAAGCGGTCGATTCTGCTTTTGCGCTGCACGCGACCACGCGTGCGGATGGCAGCTTTGAACTCGAAGCCGCGCCCATCGGCGTCTACCGTCTCACGGTTTCGGCTGCCGGCTTCGAGTCGGCCACCGAGACGCTGACGCTGGCTTCCGGAACCAATCCCGTGCTGCATATTCCGCTTGCGGTTGGCAGCTCTTCGGAGTCCGTGGTGGTGCACGGGACGACTGCCGACGCCGTGGACACGGTGACGCCCACGACGCTCATCACGCGGCAGACGATCGACGAGACGCCAGGCGCGGATCGCACCACGGGGACGGAGATGATCACCGATTATGTTCCCGGCGCGTACATGACGCACGACATGCTGCACATGCGCGGGGGGCACCAGACGAGCTGGCTGATCGATGGCGTGGCGATTCCCAACACGAAGATTGCTTCGAACGTGGGACCGCAGATCGATCCCAAGGACATCGATTCGATGGAAGCGCTGCGCGGAAGCTACGCCTCCGACCTGGGCGACCGCACGTACGGCATGTTCAACGTGCTGCCGCGCAATGGATTTGAATTTAACCGCGATGGCCAGCTGATGCTGTATGGGGGCAATCTCGGCACGGGCGAGGCGCAAGTTGCGCTCGGCGACCACTCCGAGAAGACGGCCTGGTATTCGAGCGTGACCGGCTCGCGCTCAAACTACGGGCTGGCCACGCCGGTGCCGCAGATTTATCACGATTCGACCAACTCGGAGAGCGGGTTTGTTTCTGTGATCCGCAACCAGACTCCAAAGGATCAGCTTCGGCTGGACGGCCAGTTGCGGCAGGATTATTTTCAGGTTCCCTACGATCCCAACCCCAACGACTACGAGTGCGTTTCAGGCTATTACTGCTCCACGGGTCTGCGCGACGGGCAGACGGAGCGCGATGGATTTGTAATCGCAGACTGGGCGCATACCATTTCGCCGCGTGCAATGGTATCAGCAGCGCCGTTCTACCACTGGAACCAGTCGGATTACGATTCGAAGACGACCGACAACCCGGTAGCGACAACGTGGCACCAGAACTCGAATTACGCGGGCGCACAGGCCGATGCGCGGCTGGATGAGGGATGGAACAGTTTTTCCGGAGGGCTCTACTCCTTCTATCAGAAGGAAAACGACCTCTTCGGCGTTGCGGCAAACGGGCAATGCCTCACCGGACAATCTCCGTGCAACACGCCGGCCAATGCGAATGCGGGGCTGGTGGAGTTTTACGTGGGCGACCACCTGCGTCTGGGCCAGTATGTGACACTGCTGGGCGGCGAGCGATTTTCCATCTACCGCGCGTGGCTTAATGAGAGCGCCATCTATCCGCGCATCGGCGCTACCGTGCGGATTCCGCGGCTGAACTGGGTGCTGCACGGGTTCTATGGGCATTTCTTCCAGCCAGCGCCGATCCTCACCGTTTCAAGCTCGGTGCTGAATTACGCGAGCAGCCTGCCCTCCGGCGAGAACGCGTTTACGCCGATCCCCTCGGAGCGCGACGAGGAGCACCAGTTCGGCATCGAGATCCCCTACCGTGGATGGATGCTGGATGTGGATACGTTCAAGAACCGCGTGAACAATTTCCTCGATCACTCGAATCTGGGTGAATCGAACATGTACTTCCCAATTGCGGTGGATGGGGCGTTGATCCGCGCATGGGAGATGACGCTGCACTCGCCCCAGCTCTGGCGCTACGGTCAGTTCCATGTGACGTACTCGAACCAGATCGCCGAACAGCGCGGGAATATCATCGGCGGGTTCACGTGCAGCATTGCCACTGACCCGGCCTGTGATCTTGGGCCGAATTACATTCCGCTCGATCACGACCAGCGCGACACGCTGAACACGGGATTCACCGCGAACCTGCCGGCGCACACGTGGTTTGCAAGCAACGTTTACTACGGCTCAGGATTCTCGAACGGTCTCGCCAACTCCGGCTACGGACCGTACCAGGGCGAATACCTGCCCGTGCACACGACCTTCGATTCGTCGGTCGGGCGTTCGTTCGGCGAGAACTGGAGAGTCTCGGCGACAGCCATCAATGTGACGAATCATCGCGTGCTGCTGGATAACTCGGTGACGATCGGCGGATTCCATTACAACGATCCGCGCATGTTTGCGGGCGAGGTGCGGTACCGGTTCAAGTTTTGAGGCAGCCCTTCATTCGAAAAAATTCCTGAAAATTGCAGATTATTTTTCAGGAATCCGTATCATGGCTGCCATGGCTACATTGTTCGAAAAGCTCAATCTGGGCGGCCGGCAGGAGATTGTGGTTTTGAACGCGCCGGAAAGTTTTCAGCCGGAACTGGCGCAACTGCCGGCCATCACCATCCACCGCCGTCTGGAATCCGTGCAGCAGGCGGACTTCTGGCTGGCGTTTGCGACGCGAAAGAGCGAGGTAGATACGCTGGGGCCGCAGATTGCGAAGCGCGCAAAGGGCGATGCGATTGTGTGGTTCGCCTATCCCAAGGGTACGTCGAAGAAATACAAATGCGACTTTAACCGCGATACCGGCTGGAATGCGCTGAGCTCAAGAGGATTCGAGACTGTGCGCTCGGTGGCAATTGACGCGGACTGGACGGCGCTGCGGTTCCGGCGGAGCGAGTTTGTGAAGAAGCGGGCTTAAGCCGTGAAGCGAACGTCGAACAGCCCGGGCAGGACCTCACCGGCTTTGCCTTCGACGATCTGTGTGAAGGCCGAAGCATTGAGCGGGTGCTCGGGACCGATGTAGACGGTGCGGGCGCCGCTCTGGCGCGCCCAGTGGACGAAGCTGGCTGCAGGATACACGGAGCCGGAGGTGCCGACGACGATCATCATCGTCGCGTTGCCGATTTCGCGCTGGATGCGCTGCATTTCAAGCGGCATTTCTCCGAAGAAGACGATATGCGGGCGCATGCGGCCGCCGCAGGGGCAACGCGGAACTTGGTCGAGGTTCGCGTAGACAGTCCGGTCTTCGACAGGCGGGCGGCCGCACTCGTACTCGCAGCGCGATTTGGCGAGCTCGCCGTGCATGTGATGCAGACGCACCGAACCGGCGCGCTCATGCAGGTCGTCGACGTTCTGCGTGCAGAGGAAAAACCGGTCATCTATTTTCGATTCGAGCTCGGCCAAGGCGCGGTGCGCGGAATTCGGTTCGGCTTTCTGCGCGGAGGCGCGGCGCGCAGAGTAAAAGTCCCACACGCCGGCGGGATTGCGTTCCCAGGCGTCGGGCGTGCACACGTCCTCGATGCGGTAGCCTGCCCACAGACCGTCTTCGGCGCGGAAGGTGGGCAGGCCGCTTTCGGCGCTGATGCCTGCGCCGGTGAGGACGAAGACGCGATCTGCCCGGGAGATGACGATACTGCTCATGATCAGGGTTCGAGCAAAATCTTGCCGGTGGTTTTGCGCGCTTCAATGTCGGCCTGGGCCTGGGCCGCTTCGCCGAGCGGATAGATATGCTCGGTGCGCAGCTTGAGCTCGCCTTTGGCCGCCCAGCCGAGGATTTCGCCGGCGCGCCATTCGAGCTCGGCGCGTGTGGCGATGTAATGCCACAGAGTGGGCCGCGTAAGGTAGAGCGATCCCTTGCCGCTGAGCTGGACGGGGTCGAAGGGCGGAACAGCGCCACTGGAGCCGCCGAAGAGCGCCATCAGTCCGCGCGGACGCAGGCAGTTGAGGCTCTTCTCGAAGGTCGTCTTGCCCACTGAGTCGTAGACCACATCGACACCCTTGCCGCTGGTGAGGCGCTTGACCTCGGCTTCGAAATCCTGCTCGGTGTAAAGGATCACGTCGCAGGCGCCGGCTTCGCGCGAGAGATCGGCCTTGGCCTTCGTGGAAACCGTGGTGATGACGCGCGCACCGATGCGATGAGCGATCTGAGTAAGCAGCAGGCCCACGCCGCCGGCTCCGGCGTGCACCAGGGCGGTGTCGCCAGGCTTGAGCGGATAGGTGGAGTAGGCAAGGTAGTGCGCCGTCATGCCCTGCAGCATGGCGGCCGCGGCCTGCTCGGGCGCAACACCTTCGGGCACCTTGACCAGTTGCGCGGCGTTGACCAGCGCATACTCGGCATAGCTGCCGAGCACACTGGTGGAAGCGACTGCATCGCCGGGAGCGAAGCCGGTGACGCCGGCGCCGAGTTCTTCGACGGTTCCCGCGGCTTCGCTGCCGGGGATCATGGGCAGCGAGGTCTTGTACTGGCCTTTGCGGAAATAGATCTCGATGAAGTTGACCCCGATGGCTTCAATACGGACGAGCACCTGTCCGGGGCCCGGAACTGGGATGGGCAGGTCGGCGAGTTGAAGAACCTCAGGGCCTCCAGTTTCGTGAATCTGAATTGCTTTCATGGCACGGACTAAGGATGAACCCTGAGGGTTAGGCGGGGCAAGGGAGAAAACGACAGCCGCAGATCCTTCGCTCGTTCGCTCAGGATGACAGTGCTATCGCGGGCCCGTTGGGTTGCGCTAGTAGTTGTCCTGCTGGCGGTCGGAGACCATGTTCTGCTCTTCGGGCGATGCGAGACGGACAAGACGGTCGATGGCGTAGGAAGCAGGATGCTGGTTGGTGAAGTGATGGCGCACCTGCAGCTCGCCCAGCAGACCCAGGGCCAGCAACTGAATTCCGCAGACAATCATCACCGATCCGATGACGAACATGGGGCCGTGATGGTGCATCACGTCGAAGCTGGGGTTCTGAAGCTTCATGCCCAGCAGCACCATGGCCATCACGCTGCCGCTCAGGATAGACAGCATTCCGATGCCACCGAAGAAATGCAGTGGGCGGCTCATGTACTTGAGCAGGAAGCGAATCGTCAGCAGGTCAAAGAAGACGCGGAAGGTGCGGCCAAGGCCGTAGTGGCTCTTGCCCCGCTCGCGGTTCACGTTGCGGATGGGAATCTCGCAGATGGAGGCGCCATACCAACTTGCCAGCGCGGGAATGAAGCGATGCATCTCGCCGTAGAGCGGGATGTTCTGAATGACCTCGCGGCGATAGGCCTTGAAGGTGGTGCCGAAGTCGTGAATGGGCACGCCGGAGAGCCTGGCCATGAGCCAGTTGGCGCAGCGCGAAGGAATGCGGCGCAGGATGAAGTTGTCGATGCGCTTTTCGCGCCAGCCGGAGACCACGTCATAGCCTTCGTCGAGCTTTTCGAGAAAGGCGGGAATGTCGTTGGGGTCGTGCTGCAGGTCGCCGTCCATGGCAAGAATGAACTCGCCGGAAGCGTGATCGAAGCCGGCTGCCAGGGCCGAAGTCTGGCCGAAGTTGCGCCGCAGCTTGATGACCAGCACGCGGCTATCGACCGCGGCAACTTCCTCAAGCAATTTGTAGGTGCGGTCGCGCGAGCCGTCGTCGACAAAAACCAGCTCGAAGGTTTCGCCCACCTGCTCCATCACCTGCTTGAGGCGAGCATAGAGAGCGGTCACATTCTCTTCCTCGTTGTGATAGGGGACAACGATCGAATACTTCGGCATGATTACTTAGATGGCATTCTCCCACAAACGGTTACGGTAAGTTGAGCAGGATGAGCGCAAATGTACCGAACACGCCATCACTTCCGCGTAACTCTCGCGTGGAATCAGCGTACCGTGGAGTCCCGGGCCTCACCGGCCAGTTCACCGAGCATTGCCTGCATTTCACTGAGCGCATGAGAGTTACCACTCCTGGCGGCGCAGCCGATGCCGGCTTTGAGGCGCTCTACAGCCTCTTCCTTGCGACCCGCCCCGGCCAGCGTTTGCGCGGCCATAAAGTAACCGGCCGTGTAGTCGGGGTCGTTGGCCAACAGCGTGTCGAACTCTGCCAGCGCTGCAGCCATTTCGCCACGGGCGGCCAACTCCATGGCAATGCCATAGCGGGCAAAGCTGTTCTTGGGGTCCAAGGCGAGAATTTCTTTTAGTCCTGCAATCTTGTCCATCGTGTTTCTGGGAGGCAAACCCGGTTATTGCATGCCTAAGTAATTTGCGTAATTGGGGTGGATTGCCGAAAACTGGAACAGGCTCCCCCTGCCCTGATTTCCTGAGCGGCCTGCCCCGCTTCTATTGTATCGGGCCGGCTGTGAAAAACATGTGAGGGACCAGAATTACGAAAGAATCACGGAGCACTGGACCGATGAACGAGACCAGAAGCACGGCCGGGACCCGGCAGGAAACCACTCCCGCGGTACGCACGGTAGCCAGCACCCAGTCAGAGATGACGGAAATCATTCTGCCCAATGACACCAATACATTAGGGAACCTGCTGGGCGGACGGCTGATGCATTTTATCGACCTGACTGGAGCTATGGCTGCCTACCGGCACGCGCGCACGCACGTGGTTACGGCGGCAATGGACCACATCGACTTTATCCGGCCGGTGCACCTGGGCGACCTGGTGACGCTCAAATCGAGCGTGAATCGTGCCTTTACAACATCAATGGAAATTGGCGTGAAGGTGTGGGCGGAAGATACGCGCACCGGAGCCGTGGCGCATGTGGCCAGCGCGTACCTGGTTTTTGTGGCTGTGGATGAGCACGGCAACCGGCAGCGGGTTCCGGCGGCCAAGCCTGAGACGCCGAACGAGATACGGCGATATGAGGATGCGCTGCGGCGGCGTGAGTACCGCGAGGCCGAGGCGGCGCGGCGCAAGGCAGCCAAAAAGGCAATTGCGGCGCTTAAGGATACGCCAGTGGATACCGCAGGCGGTCAGCGCTGAATTTCTGCTGCGGTCGCGTTTTGTGGTTTCCGTGATTTCCATCTCAACCTATGTACACTTCCCTTCTATCGCTGGCAGAGCAGGCCGAGTTTCCACGGCGCATCGTGTGCCTTACCGACGAGACGACCGAAACGCTCTTCCTGCTGGGCGAGCAGGAACGCATCGTGGGAATTTCGGCCTATGCCTCAAGGCCGGCCGAAGCGCGCTCCAAGCCGCGCGTTTCTGCGTTCAAGGACGCGAACTTTGAAAAGATCCTGGCCCTCAAGCCCGATCTGGTACTGACTTTTTCCGACGTTCAGGCCGAGATCACGCGGCAACTCGTGCTCCGTGGCGTGACAGTGTTGAACTTCAACCAGCGCAGCGTTGGAGAGATCCTCGACATGATCCGCATGCTGGCGCGGATCGTGGGCAAGCCGGACGAAGGACGCTCGCTCGCCGATGGGCTGGCGCGAGGGCTCGAAGAGATCGCTGCGGCGGCGATGAAATTTCCCTGCCGGCCGCGCGTGTTTTTTGAAGAGTGGGACGAGCCGCTGATTGGCGGCATCGCGTGGGTGGAGGAGCTGATCGAGATTGCCGGTGGCGAGCCGATTTTTCCCGAGCTGCGCGGCTGCGGCAAGGCGCAGGACCGCGTGGTCGATCCTGCGGAAGTGGCGAAGCGCGATCCGGAGGTGATTCTCGCATCCTGGTGCGGGAAAAAGGTGCGGAAGGAAACAATTCGTTCGAGGCCGGGATGGAAAGAGACTTTCGCGGTACGCCACGAGCATGTGTATGAGATCGATTCGACGATTATTCTGCAACCGGGACCGGCGGCGCTGACCGATGGCGTGCGGCAGATTCACGCGATTCTGGCGCGCGTCACTGGTGCGGATCCAGTGCAGTACCGTAAACCATC
>JASIJW010000714.1:0-5465 GCA_030050035.1 Acidobacteriaceae bacterium
ACAGCCAGACGATTCCCAGGAAAAAGAAAATATCGCCGACGCGCGTAGTGAGAAACGCCTTCTTCGCCGCCGCTGCCGCCGATGGTTTCTCGTACCAGAAGCCAATCAATAAATAGGAAGTCAGGCCCACCAGTTCCCAGTTCATGAACAGGAGCAGAATGCTGTTTGAAATCACCACGCCCAGCATCGCCCCCGCAAACAACGAGAGGAAGCAGAAGAAGCGCGTGAAGTTCTCGTCGTGGGCCATGTAGCCCGTCGAGTAGATGAAGATCAGCAACCCGACGAAGGAAACCATCACCAGCATGATCGCGGCCAGCGGATCGAGGACCCAGCCAAGCTCGACGTGCGCCGCGCCCACCTGCATCCAGGTAAAGTTGAAGGTCTCGCGAACTGCCTGATGATTGGCCCAGCCGGCCAGAACATGGCCAAAAGCCCACAGCGAGAGCACAAGCGAGATTGCGAGCGACCCGATTGAAAGCGCCGCGGCCGCAGCGCGCCGTGGCTGCTTGAGCAGCGCGATGACGCCAGCCGCCACAATTGGCAGAGCGGGAATAAGCCAAAGAATGCGCGCGATGGTCGACGCAGTGGTAACGGGGGTGAACGCTATCGCGTCACGCATCGATTCCTGGATCAAGCTCTCACCCTTTCATCCTGTTCATCTGGTCAAGGTCGGTGGTGCGCGCGTGGCGATAAATCGAGATCACCAGGCCCAGACCCACGGCGGCTTCCGCGGCGGCCACGGCGATCGAGAAGATCGCGAATATCATGCCGGTGAGCGCCTCCGGGTGCGGCCCGTAGCGCCAGAAGGCGACAAGATTCAGATTCGCGGCATTGAGCATCAACTCGATGCCAATCAGCACCAAGATGGCGTTGCGGCGCGTGAGCGCGCCGGCCAGTCCAATGGCGAACACCAGCGCAGCAACCATGAGATACGCGGCGAGCGGCGTCATCGCGAAGGCTCCTTTTCGTGCATGGCCACAATCACCGCGCCGATGGTAGCGGATGTCAGTAGCAGCGCGACAATCTCCAGCGGCAGCACGTACCGGCCGACAAGCGCGAGGCCAATGTCGTGAACTGAAACGGTGGGTGCAGCCGCATAGGTGGGCAGCGCGCGGGCGCTTTCGATCACCGCCCATCCGAGCAAAGCGAAGACGCCAGCCGCAATCACCAGCCCGGCAATCCACGTGCGGCTGAAGATGGCCCCACCGGGTAACTCCGCGCCGCGCGTCAGCAGGATGGCAAACACCACAAGGATCGCAACCGCGCCAATGTAGATCAGAATCTGCGCGAAGCCCGCAAACTGCGCGTCAAGCGAGAGAAACAGAAGCGCCAGCCCCGCAAACGAGACTGTAACCGCCAGCGCGCAGTGCACCAGGTTCCGGAGCAGTACCGCAGCCAGCCCGCCAGCGACTGTGAGCGCCGCTAAGAAATAAAACACCGGACTCATCGCTGTGCCTCCGCCGGCCAAACCTCAAGCGTGATCAAGCAGGGTTTGCTTGTTCCCTCGTTCCCTTGTTCCCTTGTTCCCTGCTTTTTACTCGGCATACCGGTAGCTCCTCGGCGCAAATTTGCGGCGGCTCATCTGCAACCGCCCCATGATCACGTAAGCCACAATGAGAATCGCCGAGCAGACCACCCAGCGCTCCCACCCCTCGCCCATAAAGCGCCAAAGCGCAGTCACGAAGAGAACGAGCAGCGTATACGGCAGCACGAACTTCCAGGCGAAGTTCATCAACTGGTCCTGGCGCACGCGCGGCAGCGTGCCGCGCACCCAGATGAAGACGAAGATCGCCGTCATCACCTTGGCAAAGAACCAGATCCACGACGGAACCCAGGTGAGGAACGAGAACGGCGCCGCCCATCCGCCCAGAAACAGCGTCACGGCGATGCCGGAGATCGAAAACATTCCTAAATACTCACCCAGGAAGAACAACGCGAACTTGAATCCCGAATATTCGGTGAAGTATCCGGCCACCAGCTCCGACTCGCCCTCCGGCAGATCGAACGGCGTGCGGTTGGTCTCGGCCATCGCCGCAACCGCGAACATCAGAAATGCGCCGAATCCCCACGGCGTGAACACGTACCAATGCGGCCAGATGCCGGTGTAACCCGCCTGCGCGGCGACAATCTTCGGCAGCGAAAGTGATCCGGTGATCATCACCACCGCAATGCTCGAGAGCAGCAGCGGGATCTCGTAGCTGATCATCTGCGCAACCGCCCGCATCGCGCCCAGCAGCGAGTACTTGTTGCGGCTCGACCAGCCGGCCATAAAGATGCTTATCTCAGTTGAAGCGCCCATGGCGAAGAAGAACAGCAGGCCCGCATCCATATCCACGAGCTGCATGTTGCGTCCTACCGGCAGGATTGCGAACCCCATGAAGACCGCGACCACCAGCACCAGCGGCGCCAGAAAATGGACGAAGTTATCGGCACTGAAAGGAACAACGTCTTCCTTCGTCAGCGCCTTGATGCCGTCGGCAATCGGCTGCAGAAACCCGAACGGCCCCACGCGGTTCGGCCCCAGCCGGTTCTGCATGCGCGCCAGCCCCTTGCGTTCGAATACGGTCGTCAGTGCAAACAGAGTCGGGAAAACGGCAAGGATGCCGATGACGCCAAGAATGACGCCGGCAACCGGCTGAAGCGATGAGGGAAGGAAAGAAACGATCCAGTCTTTGAAGAGGATAAAAATCTGGTCCAGCGTCCGGGCCATGTGCTTAAGCTCCTCCTCCGGCTGGCGGTTTCGGTTTGTCGGCTGGCTTCGGCTCGGCAGCTCCCTTGGCTTCGGCAGCCGCTTTTGCCGCCGCGGCTTTTGCAGCCGCTGCTTCGGCTGCAGCCTTGGCCTTGGCCTCGGCGGCCGCGCGCTCCTCGGCCAGCCGCGTGTCCACTTCCGCTGCTTCCACCGGATGAATCTGGTGGTAGTATTCGTTCGATCGCGCAAGCTGCTGCCGGTCGAGCAGCAATCCGCCAAAGCGGTCATCGGTCGCCAGCTCGAACTCCTTGTCCATCTTGATCGCCTCGAACGGGCAGACCTCCACGCATATCTGGCAGCTCATGCACACCGAGATATCAATATCGAAGCGCGTGGGATAAAACTGCGGTTTGCCTACCGCATCAGGCTTTTTATCGGCCGATTTATCAATGTAGATGCACTTCGGCGGGCACTCTTTCTCGCAAATCTGGCAGGCCACGCAGCGCAGCCCAGCCTCCCAGTCCTTCCCGTCATACACGAGGAACGGAAAATTACGCGACGCCTCAGGCAGCGGAGCGCGCTCCTCCGGATACTCGACCGTGACCATGCGTTCTTTGGAGACGTAACTGCCGGCGAAGTTCTTCGCCGTCTCCAGCATGCCCTTTAGGATTCCTTCACCCAGCAATGCAAACCTCCGGTTTGCAGTGAACAGTTAGCAGCGGACAGCTAACAGTTCAGCGATATTGCACTTCGGCAACTGTGAGCTGTCCGCTGTCAGCTGCCAGCTTTTTCATCGATCCACTTCCCCCAGCACAATGTCCACGCTGCCGAAAATCAGCACTACGTCGGCGACATTGTGGCCGAGGCACATATCTTCCAAAACTGTCAGGTTGATTAAACTCGGCGGCCGCACCCGGTAACGATACGGATTGGGACTGCCGTCGCTGATCACATAAAAACCAAGTTCGCCCTTCGGCGCCTCGATGCGCGCATACGACTCGCCCGGCTTCGGCCGGAATCCGCGAATCTTCGCCTTCGCATCCATCACCGGCCCGCCGGGAATGTCCTTGAGCGCCTGCTCAAGAATCCCAATCGACTCGCGCATCTCCAGCACCCGCACCATATAGCGGTCGTAGATATCGCCGTGAGCTCCGAGCGGCACGCGGAACTTGAACCGGTCGTAGATGCCGTAATGATCCACTTTGCGGATGTCGTAATTGACGCCAGTGGCGCGAAGCATCGGCCCGCTGATTGCGGCATTGACAGCCAGCGCCGGCTTCAGCACGCCCACTCCCTGGCACCGCGCCATCAGGATCTCGTTGCCCGTGAGCAGCCTTTCGAACTCATCGACGAATGCGGGCAGACCAGCGACCACTTTCCGCGTCGCGTTCATCCACGCCTCGGTCGCGTCCACGCGGCAGCCGCCAAAGCGCATGTAGTTGCACATCATGCGCGAGCCGGTCAGCGACTCGAACAGATCCAGAATCTTTTCGCGCTCACGGAAGGCATACATCAGCGGCGTGCCGCTCGCGCCCATCTCCTGCAGCAGAAAGCCGATGGTCGAAGCGTGGTTCTGCACCCGCGTCAACTCTGCCAGAATCACGCGCAGATACTGCGCCCGCTCGGGAACCTCCTGGGCGGCGAGCTTCTCTACCGCCATCGCATAGCCCCAGTTGTTCGAAAGCGAGCAGAAATAATCCAGCCGGTCCGTGTACGGCATGATCGCGAGATAACTCATCGTCTCGCCGAGTTGCTCGTGGTTGCGGTGCAGATAGCCGAACACGGGCTTGAGCTTGATCACCCGCTCGCCGTCCAGCACCACGTCCATCCGAAACACGCCGTGTGTCGAAGGATGGTGCGGCCCCATCGCGACTTCCAGCAGTTCGCCTTCGCCGTCGGGCTCAATCACCGGCGGCCGGTTCCAGCCGTTCAGCCGCTCGCTCCCCTGTTTTTCGAGCGTGTAGGAACTCATTCGCTTGCTCCCTGCCCCGGCGCAGCAGCTGCCGCCTTTGCCCGATGCTCCTGCGCGCGTTTCAACACGGAATCGTGCGCCGTGGGCTCGTATTCGAAATCATCCGGCTCCACGTAATCCTTGCGCATCGGATAATCCTTGAAGCCGTCCCACATCAAAATCCGCCGCAAATCGGGATGGCCCGTGAACACGATCCCGTAAAGATCAAAAACCTCGCGCTCCTGGAACTCCGCGCCGCGCCATACAGGCGTGAGCGACGGAATCTCAACATCCGTCCGGCTCGCCGTGCGCACCCGGATCACCAGCGGCCCATGATTCTTCTCGATGGAGTAGAGATGGTAAACCGCCTCGAGATATCCCGGCTGCGCGTGCTTGCGCGTCTCCTCGACCGTCTCCTCCACCTGCTGCTCGACTTTGCCTTCGGGGCCGTCCACGGTTTTGGTGACCATCTTCTTCACCTTCACCTTCTCGACAATCTCCTTGTCGAGCCAGTCCACGCCCGTTACATTCGAGCAGAAATCGAAGGCCAGCTCCCGGTCGTCGCGCAGAAAGTGCGCCACGGCGACGGCGCTTTCGCGCTTGAGCACGATTGAGTGCTGCGCCGCCGGTCCTGGATTCAACAAAATATCCGCGCCCGCGCCCGGCACTGCCGCTTCAATCGCCGATTTGATTTCTTCAACACTCTTCATCAGCGGATCACCACGGGAACCGTCCACACGCCGGGATTCGACGTCGGTTCAAGATCGTGCTCGCCCGGCTCGGGAACCGGAAACTCGCTCTGCGCATGCTCGTCAAGATGCCGAG
>JASIJW010000715.1:0-3545 GCA_030050035.1 Acidobacteriaceae bacterium
CGTACTGACAACAACTGACAACAGGTATAAAAAGGCGAATACAGTTTTCAGTGAACTGCGACTGCAAGGGAAATGAGCTTTTTAACGGAATTAATACGCCTTCCCTTCGGTGGACGCGGCATGCTGGCCTCGAGCCTGTGTGACGAGCTCAAGGGCGGCCTCGGTCACAGGATCATTCGGCTTGAGAACCTTCGCGGCCAATAGTTCTTTCTCTCCGTTTTCGAGGTCGCCAGCCTGGCAGTCGATGATGCCCAGTTTTCTGTGAAGATCGGCCTTCGCCGCACAATCGCCGCACGCAGCAATCGCATCTTTCAAATGTTGGATCGCTTCGGGCCAGTCGTGAGCGGACGCCGCTTCAATACCGTTGTTTGCTAGCGCGTCCGCGCGATCCAAGATGCGCCGCTCTTTCTGGACAGCGATGTAGCGCGCCATAAACTGCTCGGACTCAGCTTGATTCGTCGATCGCAATGCCTGCGAGAGGTTGAATAAAGCCTGGCTGAACTTCGGATCGACCTCGGTCGCCTTGCGCCAAGCCGCTACGGCCTTCGACGTCTCTGAGTCCTGCTCAAACGACAGACCAAGCTCATACCACGCCATTGCGTTGCCGGGCTGCAGTTTGACGGTCTCCTCGAAGAGGCTGGCTGCAAGGGGAAACTTACCCTGCTGCTTGTCGATGAGGGCGAGAAAATAACGGGGCCCGGGCAACTGTGCATCCAGCCGGCAGGCGGTTTCGAACTCCGGCTGCGCCTCGTTGCTGCGGCCTAGGTCATATAGAACTTGGCCGCGAAAGAAATGCGCAACGCCGGACTGCGGAGCAAGCCGAACCGCCTCACTGGTTTGCACCAGGGCTGCGGGCAGGTCATAACTGTCGGCGAGCGCAAGCGCCAGGTCCAAATGAGCCGCGGCCAGATCGGGCGCCATCTCCACAACCTGCCGAAGAAGCGCAAGTCCTTCGCTCACTTCGCCCATTTTTACTTTCGTCTTTCCGACCGTTGACAACGTGGCGGGATCCTTTGGCGCGAGCGCGACCGCTTTATCTAATTCCTTCTCGGCGTCGGATTTTCTGTTCTGCTGGGCAAGAATAAAGCCCAGGTTCAAATGGCCTTCCATATAATTCGGATTATCTTCAAGGGCCTGACGAACAAGCTTTTCGGCCAATACCAAATCGCCCTTCTGGGCGTAAACCATCGCCAGATTTCCGCGCGCTTCCACGAGTTCAGGTTCGAGGTCAAGTGCGGATTGGAGCCACCCCTGCGCGGATTGCAAATCGCCATCTGTCAATTCCAGTTGGCCCAATTCGGCCCGGATCTTGGCCAGCTTCGGATTAATCCCGATCGCCTTGCGGAGAATCTCTTCAGCACCTTTCGTATCGTTCAAGGCTTCGAGCGCCAGCGCGAGATTATAAGCCGTCCATGCACTGCCGGGATCCTCTTCGAGCATGTGGCGATAAATCTGCGCTGCCTCCGCGGGCTTCCCGGATTGCAGTAGGTCATTTGCCTTGACTCCCTCGGATGTCATTTGGCTGTTTAGGGATTCTTCGCTCTGCTCTTTCCGTAACTTCTCTACAAACTGTGCTGCTTCCTGCGTTCGACCGAGAGAACGCAACACAGCTACCAGCTGATACTGAGCCGCCTTATCGCCGGGCTTTAGCGAAACGGCTTTCTGCAGTTGGGGTAGAGCTTGATTGGGCTTTCCCGTGCGCGCCAAAACGAGCCCGAGTTGGTATCGAGCCTCAAAGTCGTCGGGCGCCTTGGCGGCTCCGAGCTCAAGTTGCGGCTCTGCTTTCGCATAATCGCCCAGTTGCTGGTATACCGTACCGAGCATGACGTGCGCGGAAGGATCATTTGGTTCCCGGCGCACGTAATCGCGGGCGGGCGCAAGAGCCTCTGCATATGCTGATGCATCGATGAGAGCCTTGATCTGCGCAGCCAGTGCAGCCAAATCGTTGGGAGTCCGGCGGATCACTTCCTGGTATTCGTCGGCGGCCTCGCGATCACGGTGCTCGTTTGCATAGATGTTCCCGAGAGTAAAATATGCAGCCGTGAATTCGGGATGGCTCTTGAGCAAGTCCGTCAAAAGCCGAATGGCGTCAGCCACTCCGGCGCCATCCAACGCCGGCAGCCCGTCGGCCTGCCTCGCCTTGGCAGCCTCATAGGTTGCTGTCGCTAACGAGAGCTGCATATCCGGAGCGTCCGGTTGTATTCGGATGGCCTGCTGCCAGTAATCCGTGGCGGCATCGTATCGTTTCTCCTTCACCAGAGCCTGCGCCATGCCGTCCAAGGCGCAGACTAACTCCGGGTTCACTGCGAGCGCCTTGCGGAATTCTGCTTCCGCCTCGGCAGGGTTCGCGAGCGAAGACCCTAGTGCACAATGGGCCTGCAGCAATGCAGGATCGTACTGCAGGGCCAGGCGGAACTCGCTGATTGCGGCCGCAGGCTGCTGCTGGGTTTGCCGAACGAGCCCAAGGTCGAAATGCGCCTCGGCCGAGTGTGGCTCCAGCCGCAAGGCATTTTGGAACGCTGCGACTGCACATTTCAAATCGCCGTTCTCCGCAAACCAAGCGCCCTCGGCGTCATAAACCCTTGCAGGGGAAGTGCCGGCCGGCGGATGCGCACCCGAAGCCGGCAGTTTACAGTTCTGCGGCAGTTGCGCCACGGCCCATACGTCAATAAATACGAGAAATGCGCAACAGCAAGCGAGGGATCGCTTCATAATGAATCCGCTTCCGAGTATCATTCCACCCTAGTCGCATTCATTGCTAACTTCCACTGCTGGGCTCGGTCACTTCGAGTATGCGATCAGCCGTCACATCGTGCAACAACTGGCGCGCACCCGACGGCCAGCGAATCTCGATTTCCCGTATGATGCGCGAACTTCCCAGACCGAAATGGACGCGCGGATCGCTCGAAGCAGCATAACCCGTGCTGGTTGTCGCCTCGTTGTAAAGCTTCCTGCCATCATCAGTGGTCACCCGAATCTGCGCGCCGATGCCCATCCGATTGCTTTTCGATCCAACGAGTTTCAACAGAACCCAGTGATTGCGCGTTTCGGTAATATTGCGGAACACGCTAACGGGGGCGCCCAGGGCGGTCACTACGAGATCCATCTTTCCGTCGTTGTCCAAATCGCCATACGCAAGTCCCCGGTGCGGAGCCGGCGATATAAAGTCTGGTCCGGCAGAAGCGCTCACATCCTCAAATTGCCCGTTGCCGAGATTGCGAAAGACGGAATTCGGTTCGGCGTAGCGAAAATGCCGGGAAATTTCCCCGATGTTATCCAGCACATTGCTGCGGGCTACCACCAAGTCCTTCCAACCATCATTGTCGAGATCGACGATCCCGTTCGACCAGCCCGACATAGGCCTCGTTAAATTCGCGAGCCGGCTCACCTGGCTTGCATTGCGAAACAATCCTTTGCTTGCATTGATGCACAAGGGAAAAGTTTCGTTTTCGATCGCGGTATGCCAGATGTCTGGTAAACCGTCGTTATTCAGATCGCGGAAATCAGCGCCCATGCCTGCAAGGGCCGTCCCCTCGTCGTTGTAG
>JASIJW010000716.1:0-5265 GCA_030050035.1 Acidobacteriaceae bacterium
ACCTGCGCCTCTTGGGCCGGAGCAGGAGCGCCAGGCACAGCGCCTTGTTCAGCACGCGCGGAAACGGGTGAGCCGGATCGATCGAGATCGGCGTCAGCAGCGGATCTACTTCGCGCTGGAAATAATCGTGCGCAAACGCCTGCGCTTCGGCGCTCATCTCGTCCCAGTCGAGCAGGCGGATGCCTTCTTTGCGCATCGCCGGCAGCAGGAGCTGGTTCCAGCAGCGGTACTGCATCGCCACAAATGCGTGCATGTCTGCAGAAAGCTCTGCCAGAGACTCGTCGGGCCGCAGACCGTCATAGCCCGGCTCGCGAAAGCCGTCTTCAATCCGCTGCATCAGCCCTGCCTGGCGCACCTCCACGTACTCGTCCAGGTTGGAGCCGGTGATGGCAAGAAATTTGACCCGCTCCAGCAGGGGATTGGCCGGGTCCTCGGCTTCTTCAAGCACACGCCGGTTGAACTCCATCCACGAGTGATCGCGGCCGTTGAAGAGCTTGACTTTGGTCCGGGACGTATTCCGGGTCGTTGCCATTGCAGGGGCGTCCGTTCGCTGTGTTGGCAGTCTACCGCGTCGGGCTGCCCCTCCGCACTGTCCGGATGAGGGTGCCCGAAGGGAACGCCTACAGATAGAAATTGAGCTCGTCCGCAGATCGGATATTTGCGATCGATTCAGGGTTGAATCCCGCCGCTGCTTCCCGTGACAGCGGCACGCATCGTTGTGCCGGCCCCGCGGCCTACGGCATCGAAAATGGGCCCGAATGGGCGCTACGCGGCCATGGGCCGGCCCGCAAATATGCTTTATTCGCTGTCACCATCCGCTAAACTAGAAATTTGAGAACCGCAGCGGAACCTCTGTGCATCCATTGATGTACAGCACTTTTTCCGGCGGTTCGTCATCCGATTCGAACACGCTCCGATTCGAGCAAGGTTGATCTTGTCCAAACCACCCATGATGAAGACAATTCGACCCTCTGTGGCCGGCCTCATCTTTGCCGGCGTGCTGGTGTCGACGGCGGGAGCGCCTCTGGCGCACGCGCAGCAGCAGGGAACCTCGCCGGCTCAGGCCGGGTCGCCGGCCCAAAATGCGACAGGATCATCGACCGGAGCGCCCTCCGTCCCGTCCACGGTATCCAGCGGCGGCCCGAGCATTCCTGTCACCGGTGCGCCCGGCTTGCCAACCCCGGTCCCTGTCGGCCCAACTTCCGGCTCGTTTCAGGGTTCGGTGCCGCAGGGCACCGCCACTGCACAAACCATCGGTCTTTCACTCGACGACGCCATCCAGCGCGGCCTCCAGGCCAACCTCGGCCTCATTCTCAGCGGCACGCAAACCGCGGCGGCGCGCGCGCAGCGGCTCAACGAGCTGCAGTCGCTGCTGCCCGGCATCGACTTTGCCGGGAAAGAAAGCGTCCAGCAGGTTTACCTGCCGGCCGAGGGCCTTCGTCTGCCAGGGTTTCCCACCATTATCGGCCCCTTCGCCTTCGTAGACCTCCGCGCCTATTTCAGCTGGTCGGTCGCCGATCTTTCTTCCATACACAACTACCTGGCCTCGCGCCACAACTTTGCCGGCGCGCAATTATCAGCCGAAGACGCCCGCGACATGGTGGTCCTGACCGTCGGCAACGCCTACCTGCTGGTGCTCGCCGACCAGGCCCGCGTCGCCGATTCTGAAGCGCAGGTGGCCACCTCCAAGGTTTCGCTCGATCAGGCCGACGACAGACACGAGGCGGGCACGGCGCCACTGCTCGACGTGCTGCGCGCCCGTGTCGATTATCAGTCGCTCGAGCAGCAGCTCATCGCCGCGCGCAATTCGCTCGAAAAAGACAAGCTGGCTCTCGCTCGCACCATCGGCCTGCCCGTCGCGCAGCCGTTCACTCTCACCGAGCAGGCGCCGTACGCCGTCTTCGATCAGATTAACCTCGACGAGCTCCTCAAACAGGCTCAGGATAACCGTAAGGATCTGGCCGCCATGGTGGAGCAGTCCGCGGCGGCTGTGGAGCAGCGAAAAGCGGCCAGCGCAGCCCGGCTGCCGGTCATCAGCGTCAACGTCGACTACGGTGTCATCGGCATCACGCTCAATCAGTCGCACGGCACCGTGGATGCGACCGGAGCCGTGACTGTGCCCATCTTCGAGGAGTATGGCCTGCGCGGCCAGGCCGAGCAGGCGCAGGCCCAGCTCGACGCTGCCCAGGCGCAGTTGAGCGACAAGCGCGCGCAGATTGACGCCGACGTTCGCGACGCGCTTCTCGACATCGCCGCGGCCCAAAAGCAAGTGGATGTTGCCCGGTCGAGCGTGGACCTGGCCAATGAAGCGCTCAAGGAAGCACAGGAGCGCTATGTGAACGGAGTCAGCGACAATCTGGCCGTCAGCCAGGCGCAACAGTCCGTTGCTCAGGCCGAGGATCAGTACGTCGCCAGTCTTTACCGCGATAACGTGGCCAAGCTGAGTCTTGCCCGCGCGCTGGGGGCAGCCCAAAATTATCGCAAGTATCTGGGAGACCACCCGTGAACGCGCCCGTCTTGCCGGGCATGAGAAAAACAGCATCGCGGGTTTCGCGATTAGGAGGGAAATAAAGTGGCGGACACGAATCAAGCACCGGTGCAGGAACGGGTCAATGAACCGGTCCACGAGCGGGTCCAGGAGCGGGTCCAGGAACCGCAAGAGACAGAGCCGTCGCGGCCGCCCAGACGCCGCCGCGGCATTCTGTTTGTCGCAATCGCGGCCGTGGTGCTTATCGCGCTGGGCATCTGGTGGCACTCCACCTACTACGAAGACACCGACGACGCGCAGGTCAATGGGCACCTCACCCAGGTCAGCTCGCGCATTACCGGTCACGTCATCAGGGTCTATGTGGACGAGAACCAGGAGGTGCGCCGTGGCGATCCCATCGTCGATCTAGACCCGCGCGATTTTCAGGTTGCCGTGGAGAACGCGCAAGCCGTGCTGGACAGCGCCAAGGCCGCCGCAGCGGCAGCCAAGGTGAATGTGCCCATCATCAGCGTTAACACGGGCAGCAACCTGCGTTCGGCTGAAGCCGATCTTGTCAGCGCGCACGCGGGCGTTTCGCAGGCCGAGCAGCAGCTCGCATCCGCGCAAGCCGGCGTCGCTCAGGCCGCGGCCAATAACGATAAGGCGCAGTCGGACCTGGCGCGCTACACGCCGCTTGTTCAAAAAGACGTGATCAGCAAGCAGCAGTATGATGCCGCCGTGGCTGCGGCACGTGCTGACCAGGCCGCGGTGGCTGATGCCCAGGCCAGCGAGCGGGCCGCCGAGGACGGCATCCGCGTGGCCCGCGAGCGCGTGACGACGGCGGAGGCACAGCATCGCTACGCGCAAACCGGCCCACAACAAGTGCAGTTGCAGAGCGCCCGCGCCAAGCAGGCCGAGGCGCAGGTGATGCAGGCGCAGGCACAGCTCGATCAGGCCATGCTCAACCTCAGCTACACCAAAATCGTCGCGCCGGAAGATGGCATCATTACGCGCAAAAGCGTGGAAGTCGGCCAGAATATGTCCCAAGGTCAGAACCTGCTTACCCTTGTGTCTCTTGAGGACATCTGGATCACGGCAAACTTCAAGGAGACGCAGCTTCGCAACATGCGCGCTGGCCAGCGCGTCCAGGTCCACGTGGACGCCACCGGCAAGGATTATTCCGCCAGAGTGACGCAGATCGGCGGCGCAACCGGCTCCGTGCTCTCGCTCTTTCCGCCGGAGAACGCCACCGGCAACTACGTCAAGGTGGTGCAGCGCGTTCCGGTTCGCCTCGACTTCACCAATCTCGCCAAGGAAGATCCCAACCACCAGCTCCGTCCGGGGCTTTCAGTCGAGCCTAAGGTTTGGGTGAAGTAAGAGTCCTCCAGAAATGCCTCCGTGCCCCGTCCTTTCTGCGCATGTTGCGGAAAGGGCGGAAGACTCACGCATTTCGTTCGCGAAACTCAACCGGCCTGCCGCGTCTGGTTGTAGCGTTGCGCCGCGGCCCTGCCAATGGTCCGCGCCGGCAGCGGCTCCAGCTCGCTTACGTCTTCGCCGCGGCGGTTTTCCGACAAGCCCGGCTGCGCCGCGGGCAGGAACAGATTCATCGCCCGCATCATCGTCCGCGTTAGCCGCGGAGCCACGTTTCCGAACCGCGACGCGAAAAACGCCTGCGGCGTAATCGCCACTTCCGCGGCGCCGGATTCAATCCCGTCCACGATCTGCCGCGCTGCGCGGCGTGCGCTGATCGAAATTCCCGGCAGGTTGTCGGAGAAGCTGAACCAGCGGTACTCCCGGGCCGCATCGCCCGTAAACAGCGCATTTGGCGGCGAGCCGGTGCGCATCAAACCCGGCACAACCGTCGTCACTCGCACGCCCTTCGAACGCACCTCCACGGCAAGACCCTCGGAGAAGCCCACGGCCGCGAACTTACTCGCCGTGTACGGCAGCATATGCGGCGCGGCCACTTTGCCGCCGATCGAAGTGATGTTGGCGATCGACCCCTCGCGGCGCTCGATCATCTGCGGCAGCACCGCCATCGTGCAATGCAGATGGCTGAAGAAGTTCGCGTCCATCACCTTGTGAAAAGCGTCTACCGTCTGGTTTTCCACCGGTCCAACGGTAATAATGCCGGCGTTGTTCACCAGAACGTCCACGCGGCCAAATCGCTCCGTCGCCCGCCGGATGAGATCTGCCGCATCCTCCTGCCGGCCGAGATCGGCCGGCACGGTGAGCACGTGGCGCCGGTCGCGGACTGCGCCGGTTTTCTCGAGCTGTTTCGCCGCGCGCTCCAGTTCTTCCCGATCCCGCGCTGCCAGCACCAGTTGCGCTCCGCGCCGCCCGAACTCTTCGGCCATGGCCAGGCCCAGCCCGCGCGAGCCGCCAGCGATGACAACCACTTTGTTGGTAAAGCTCCGCGCGCGCAGCTGCTTCTTTGTGGCATACATTCCGGCCGCTGCGCACATCATGCCCACGCCCCACCACGCCGCGTTCCGCGCGATTCTCATCCGCACATGTCGCCCGTAAGCCATGGCCATCTCCTCTCGTACGCTCAATTTCCCGTATCGAAACGGGGGATGCCACAAAGGTGGGAAAGGATGGCTTTCGCCTTTCGCCGGCGGAATATGTCACCGGCGAAATCAACGGCGCCAATGGAGGACGACGCCCAATCTAAAAACAGGGAAATATGGATTAGAAATAGAGGGTCAAATCGAGCGCGATCCCTAATCCGTGCTCCCTATTCCCTAGTCCCTGTATTTACACTGGAGTCGAGGCACGGCAATTTTTTATGGACAAAT
>JASIJW010000717.1:0-3222 GCA_030050035.1 Acidobacteriaceae bacterium
CTCCCTTCTCCAATGACACAATTCAAGCCGGGAGTCTACTCACCTCTCGGAAAAATCGACAACCCCACTTGTCGCTAAAGCTCTTCCTGCCAATCCGTGAGACGTATCTTCACCTCGTGGGTGGTAATGGCTGGCGCGGCTTCAACACCTGTGTAGTTTCCCCACTGAAGGTCCGGGTAGGGCCAAAAGTTATAGAGGCTGAAAGCAATTTGTCCGTTGGGTAGCACATCCGCCCGCGCCGCTATGTCGGCGGCGCCTTCTGCGCGCACGCGGATGTTTCCCTCGCTCAGAACACAGGCGGCGTACCAAACATTCTCTTTCAGAGAACGAAAATCATTCGAGGCCTGCGGAGTACAGTTTTCCTTACCCCAGAGGAAAAAGTCGCCCACGTCCTCTGACCACGGCCATTCAGGCCTGATCTGATAACGCAGCATCGCATGATTCGGAATTTTCAAAGCGACTCCCTGAGGGCGACCAATGTGATCTTCTGGGTATACCGACCACAAGGAAGAACGGTTCCATGCCAGCTTCTCGATCGTGGATGGGAGAATATAGGCGATGCCAAGTTGCGGATTGCCCTGCTTTTCCCCATGAAGACGATAGGTGGTCGATATTAATCCGCTCCCATCTACGCGGATCTCGAATTCAACCACAACACTTTCGGTTTCTCCGTCCAGTTTGCACTCTCCGGAAGTGTGGATTTGCACCGCATCTCCGTCCAAAGCAGCAGTAAACTCTTTGAGCAGCCAATTGCTCATGATTGGCCCCCCGCCCAGGTCAAGGTACGGTCCGCCCGCGACAACCAGTTGATTATTGAATCGCGCTTCGCTTATTAGCCCCGTCGCCTGACTGAATACGACTGAGAAGCGTGGTCCAGTGATCTCCACGCTGCCCGCACTCTTTTCGAACTCCACGGAGGCAGGCTTCGGAACTTGAATGGATGGCTTCGATTGGCCAATGGGAATCCTGAACTGGTCGATCATCGCATTGCCGGCCAGGAAGACCATCTGCAGCGCATCTCCGGATTTCCAATGTAGCGCAGGGATCTCCAAACACCCCGATTCATGCGGGGGCAGGTCGATCCGTAGCACCTGACTCGCTTTCGACCCACATGACCACAGGATTGTGATCTCATTCAAGTCTGTATGATCAAAGGCGTTGTGGATTGGAATGATAAGAGGACTTCCATTTTCAGGAACCGGGATTGGTCGATCATCGATCCGAACCGGCGAGTAGGCCTTTTTAGTTAACCAATACTCCGGCTTTTCGCGCCTCCACCCGTCAATCAGCCCCCAAGGGCCATACCCAACCGGGCCATTAGGCAGCAAAAATACCTCATCGATACCCGCCCAGATCGCCCCGCCCAGACAACCTTCCGTTGAGATAAACTTTTCCCCGAACGACCTAATGCTTTGACCCCAAAACGCGCGAACACCAGGGTCACGGCGCAGCGTCTGCAGGTTATAGCAAGAAACGTGTGCAAACTCGTCGTTGAGGACCGGGTTTGTGTTGCTACTTAGATCCGAGTTAACGCTCGCGTAATGTTTACTGTAAATATCGAATGGTAACGGCAGCGGAGCGGTGTCAGGATAACTGAAGATCGTCGGTCGGCTCGAGTCGTGCTCGGCTGCAAACCGATGCTCCAGCGCGATGTTCGTCCCCCATTGACTTTCGTTCCCAAGCGACCAGAACAATACTGACACATGATCGCGATCGCGAGCAATCATTTCGCCGAATTGGCTCAAGAAGCGCGCAGTGAACTTCGGATCGGAAGAAGGTCCCTTCTCCACATTGGACCAACATACTGCGGTCTCTTCTTCGACATAGATTCCGTGCCGATCACAGGCTTCCAGGAATCGTTCCGAGGGCGGGTAGTGCGAGGTTCGAACAAAGTTGATGTTTCCGGCGCGGAAGATCTTCGCATCAGTCTCATCGAATTCAGCCGGGACAGCCCTGCCATAGACTGGGTGGACACTGTGGCGACAGACTCCGCGCAGTTTCACGGACTTCCCATTCACGAGAAGTTGGTTGCCGACGCGTTCAACAGTGCGAAATCCAATGGTCCGTCGCACCCTCTCGCAAATAACGCCGTCAACGATCACAGACATCTCTAGCGTATAAAGATTTGGATGTTCGGCGTCCCAACGCTTCGGATTCAATGCAACGATATCGATTGGTGTATTTTTATCCGAAAACTCTAAAGACACTGAATTTGGTTGAATCGCCAAGGTCCGACCGGAATCATCTGTGAGCTTCAGTTCCAGTCGCGCAGGATTCATAGCTGGCGAGGATAGCTTCGGGCTGATGCGGATATGACCGTTCTTGTACCCTTCCCCGAGTGTTACCGTGAGCGCGAGACTACTAAGGTATGTCTGTGGAACTGAAAATAATCGCACATCGCGAAGGATGCCTGCGATTGGATGTTTGGCGTAAGAGCTGCCTTGGGATATGTCGTCGCTGCGATCAGTGACACCGACAATCAGCTCCGCCTCCTCTCCTGCCTTCACATGTTCGGTGATCTCACAATCCCATGCGGTGAAGCCGCCGAAATGATCGCGAATATATGTGCCGTTTACCCAGATACGGGCATAGCTATAGACGCCGTCAAAGCGTAAAAATATACGACGATTCACGAAGTCTGGCGGTATTCGGATCGATCTACAGCAAGGATATTCACGATCCGGCTCAATGGCACACCCCTGTGTAGCAAACTCATTTGGAATTTCGATTTCTTTCCAAAATGAAGTGTCCACGTTAACTCGTGGGAGCTCCGAAGAAGGATCCATATTGATCTTCCATTTCCCGGAGAGATCCATCACTGGATATTGAACACCGATCACATGAGAAGGTAACGGGACGAGTCCTTCAAAAAGTCCTTCCCCGCTCACCGATTCAATCAAGTCCGCCCGGTTTAGTAAACATGCGCCTGTGCTGAACCGGGCATTTGCCGCCACACAGATTGCGCTGAGACTCTTAAAGAACGTGCGTCTATTCAATGCGTGCTCCATTCATAGATTGGGCGGCGAGGAGATTGATATAAGCGCTCAGGTCTTACCAGACAAATTGATCGTACCAGAAGCTGTAGGCTTTTACATCCATTGGTTGAGCCGAGAAAGGACTAAGAATTGCAGGGCACCTACGGTCTTAAATCTCACTATCGTTGTTCTTGTGAAGTATCAGGAGTGAACTACTCGTGGCGAGATCCACGTGCCGCTATCTTCT
>JASIJW010000718.1:0-8972 GCA_030050035.1 Acidobacteriaceae bacterium
AGAAAGCGGGCAAAAACGCCTGTGCCTTCCTGAATCTCGAATCTTCTTGTAAGTAATACACCCGGCATAATACGTCGGTAATACACCCGACATGTACAGCGGGTGTTTGTCAGCATCCAACGTGAGCAGGTCCAGAGAGGGCCAGCATGACGATACTCGCGCAACGCATTAGTGTACGGTTTGTCAGACTTGTGCTACTTACCGGAGGAATCGCGATCGCAGCTGCCATTTTGACAGGCCAGCAGCCTGCATCTCCACCACAGCCGGTTTCTGTGCCTGCACATTCGCCCTCGCCGCAGTTGCAAACGCGGCCTCGATATCACATCGAGCCGGGCGATGTGATCGAGTTGAATTTTCCACTGGAAATGGACTTCAACCAGGCCCTCACGGTTGCGCCGGACGGCTACGTCTCGCTCAAAGGCATCGGAGATTTCTACGCCGCCGGAAAATCGCTGCCTGAACTCCATCAGGCATTATTGACGGCCTACTCCGGCATTCTCCACAACCCCATCATCAATATCGCGCTCAGGGATTTCCAAAAGCCTTTCTTCGTTGTGAACGGTCAAGTCACGCACCCAGGCAAGTTCGACCTGCGTGAGAATCTCACCGTCACGGAGGCTCTGGCGATTGCTGGTGGTGTAACGGAGTCCGCCAAGTCGTCGCAGGTGCTTCTCTTTCGCCGGGTCCAGGGCGGGTCCATGGTCGAGGTGCACAAGCTCGATATGCGAAAGATGTACAAAAAGGGTGATTTGACGGAAGACATTCCCTTGCAGCCGGGCGATCTGGTCTTTGTGCCGCAGACTGCAATCTCCAAAATCCAGAAGTTCCTTCCCACGTCCTCGATGGAAATGTACGCCCCCGGAATGCCGTAGGCCATTGGCCGATCTGGGCATTCATCAGGAGGTAGAGGCATGTTCATCAATCCGGCGAAATCCTTGGTCAAGGGCGGGGACTCAAATGTGCCCGCAGTGCAGGAGATTGCATCGATGGTTTCGCGGCAGCGGAAGATCGCAATCGCGGTGGGCGCAGCGATTTTCGTTCTGGCTATTGTCTACGGCCTGCTGCTGACCGACCGCTATGAGTCGCGCTTGGAGATCCTGGTGGAACAGACGCAGTTGCGCCGTGCCGATCCGGTGGTTACCGGCGACGCCAATGCGCAACCGATCGTGAACCAGCAGAACGACACGAGTGACCAGACTTTGAACTCCGAAATGGCGTTATTGCGCAGCCAAAACGTGTTGCGGCAGGTGGTCACGAGCTGCGGCCTCGATACCAAGCCGGGGCTTTACTATGGCGCAATCGAGGCGCTATGGAAGGCGGCCGATCGCATGGGCGCCAGCGGGGCGCTGAACACAGTTGCTTTTGTATTGCCCTTTCTGCACCGGCCCACACAGGAGGAACTCACGGAAAGGGCTATCGGCCGATTAGCCGGCAAACTGCAGATAGAGAACATCAAATTGAGCGATATCATCGCGATAAGTTATCGCTCGAGCCATCCGCAAGAGGCAGCTCACGTGCTGCAAGTACTGGGCGATGTCTACCTTAATGAACACGCGCTGGCGCGCTACCCTCACGGCGAGTTGCAGTTCTTCCAGAAGCAAACAGAGCAGGCACGGGCCGAGTTGGTTAAGGATGAGCAACAACTGGTGAAGTTTACGCAGGCAGGTGGTGTGGCGAATGGCGAAACTCAATTGCAGAATGCTTTGAGGCGAATGAGCGATACCGCCGCCGCGCAAGACCAGGTGCGAGCTCAGATCTCCGCTACCAGCCATCGAATCAGCTCACTCGAAGAGCAGGCCAGCCACATTCCGACGCGCCAGACCACGGTGCTGAAAAGCTCAGACAGCGCGCTGTTGGTGCAGCAACTCAAGTCGCAGCTTCTCGATTTGGAGATGAAACGGACACAGTTGCTCACCCAGTATCAACCCGATTATCCGCTGGTCACGGAAGTGAATCAGCAGATTGCGCAGGCCAAATCCGCGCTCACTGATGCGCAAAAAGCACAGGTCGAAGAAAAAACCACAGACCGCGATCCCGCCTATGAGATGGTGCGCGAGGAGCTGACACGCGCGCGCGTCGAACTGGCCGGCTTCGAGGCTCAGGCTGCCGTGCTGGCCAGCGAATACACAAACGACGACCACCAGGTGCGCTGGCTGCAGCAGCAGACGATTCAACAACAGGATCTGGTGCAACAGGAGAAGACCGCCGAAGAAAATTACCTGCTGCTTTTGCACAAGCAACAAGAGGCGCAGGTGGCAGAGGGGCTCGACAAGCGCGGCATTTTTAACGTGAGCGTGGTGCAAACCGCTTCGATCCCGGCGCTGCCGGTGCATTCCGCGTTTTGGTACCTGATGTACGGAGCCTTGCTGAGCGTGCTGGCGGCCTTCGGTGCGGCAATCGGGGCGGACCGGCTCGATCCCACGCTGCGCACGGCCGACGAAGTAGAGATCGCATTGCATGCGCCAGTGCTTATCGTGATGCCGCTTACAGCCGATGGGCCACCGATTCTTGATGAGGGAAAGATCCTTCCAGATCGCATCAGAGCGATGTTGAAGCTAACCTGACATCCGTCTTCGCGGACACCGGGGGGTTGATACCAGATTATGCTTATGCCAATTCCCGCGCCATTAATCAGAATCAATGAACGGCCTGGCGGAGCCGAAGGTCAGGCCTGCCAAGCCGTGAGTATCCCTGATCAGGCCCATCAAGCCGTGAGCGCCCCTGAGCCACCTTTTCTCGTGGCCGCGGTCCCGCTTAATGGCTTTGTTCCGAAGGCGCCTACGCTCGAGGAGCTTCAGCTTGTGCAGCGCATGTTTTTCCTCGCCGGTGATGAAATGCCACGGGTCATCGTGTTTTGCGGCGTAGAGGCCGGGGACGGTGCAGAGACGGTGTGCGCGCGCACGGGTGAGGTCCTGTCGTGCCTGGTAAATGAGCCCGTTTGTCTGATGGACGCGAACCTGCGCGCGCCCACGCTGCATCTGCGTTACGACATCGACGAAGAGGCTGTGCCGTTTGCGCGCGCAGCGCAGCAATCGAGCAGGGGGACATCGCCGCGGGACTCGAGCTTATGGGTGCTGCCGGCCGGCGCGCTGCGCGAGTGCCGCCCTGGCTTTGCTCCCGACAGCGTAAGGAAGCGGCTTAGCGTTCTGCGCGAAAAATTTGGTTTTTTGTTAATCGCCGCGCCGCCTTTGAGCACTGCAGCGGAAGGATTTCTGCTCGGCCAAATGGCCGATGGTCTGGTGTTGAATGTGATGGCGCGTTCCACGCAACGCGCCGCAGCGATAAAGGTACGGCGCAACCTGGAGCTCTACAACGTGCGGCTTCTGGGTGCCATCGTGAACGAGACGCCGGAACGTAAAGGGCGTGCGAAAGAGAAGAAAGACGATTCGTAAAGCGTTTAGTGCGGCGGCGCCTTCTCGTTGCCGGATTGAACCGATCGTTTGATCCCCGTCCGGACGAGACGAATGTTACGCGACTTCCATGCGAGGGCGCCTTACGGCTCAGAGGACGAAGCTATGACTACTCTTCCGCCAGAGATCCTTTATTCGGACATCAAGAGCATTTCGTCTGGCGGCGATGAGCTTGTCGGTAAGGTGGCGCACGGCTCATCAAACAGTCTGTCCGCCCGTCCGAGCGATCCCAGGGCCGGTGCAATGGAGAACGTCATGGACATAGCTGCCGGCAGTTCCCGGGCGCACAGCCGGCGGCTATTTCTGCACGACGTGGCGCTGACCTTCGGCGCAGAGGCCACGACGGTGTTTTCGAGCCTGCTTCTCACCGCGCTGCTGGGCCGCTGGATGGGAGCGCGGCCGCTCTCGGAGTATCTGCTGTTGCGCCGTGTGCTGAGTTGGAGCGTGGCCGCCACGCTGCTCGGTCTGGCCACGGGATTGCCGCGATATATCGCACACTCGGCGGGCAGCCCGGAACGCGAGGAACAGGCATATTTTCTTGCCGCGCTTCTATGCATGATTCCGGCGGCCATTGCAATCGGGACGGTGATGATTCTCAATCGCGTGACGTTCGCCCGCTGGTTCTTTGGCGATGCGCAGGAATCCGGCCTGGTAATCGCGCTGGCGCTGTTGCTCCTGGGCTTCTCGGTCCATCGCGCGGTATACGGCTACTATCGCGGGCAGCTGGATATGGCGCGGGCGAATCTGCTGGAGGTCGCCAATATGGCCGTGCTTCCCCTGGCTGTTGTAGCGCCGTTGGCGCACAGCTGGACCGTCTCGTTCATGATGGGTCTTTGCGGAGCGCTGATGGCGCTGTCGGCCGCGTTATTCGCGCTGCCGGTGCTGCGGCTTGCGCGTGGTGGCGCGCCGCTTGCGCTTGGCGCGCGCTGCCGCGAATTGTTGCAGTACGGCGTGCCACGAGTGCCCGGAGAATTCGGCGCTGCTGCAATCACAGCACTGGGCCCCATGTTGGCGGTTCATTATCTTAAGCTGGCCAGGGTCTCGCCCCTGCTGCTTGGTCTCAACATTCTGCTCGTAATCGGCTATGCCGCGGGGCCGCTCGGCGTGGTGCTGCTATCGAAGATCAGCATGATGCTGGGCCAGAATCAGCATGATGCTGTGCGGAAGCGGCTGCGGCTGCTGGTGGCCGGAGTTGTCGAACTCTCGGTGTTTGCCTGCTTTCAGCTTGCCGTCTTTGCGGATGTCGTGGTGCGAACCTGGGTTGGTCCCGGCTTCGAAGACGAGATGGGCGTAATTCGCCTGGTGCTGCTCGCCATCCCGCCCTATCTGTTCTTTATGACTCTGCGCAGCACGATTGACGCCGCTACAGTAAAGCCATACAACACGGCAAATGTGATGAGCAGCCTCGCCGTCTATGTCGGCCTGATCTTTGCCTGGATTCGCTTCCTTCCTCACCATTCGCTGCTCGTTGGCATTGCCGTTTCGCTGTTCGCATCGCAGCTCCTGCTGGCCCTGCTCACTGCTCGCACGTTCCGGCAGTTTTACGGACTGAGCATTCCGTGGCGGCAGCTGCGGCCTTCGTTCCTGGCTGCCTTGGCGCTGGGCGCCGCTGCCTTCGCGTTTCGCTCGTGGCGCGCCGGGCCGATGCCGGTAATCGAAGCGCTGTGCTTAGAGCTTGTCTTCGTCTCGGTCTACCTGGGCATCCTGGCCCGTCTGCGGTCCGGGTGGCTCTCGTACGCCTGGCATGTCGGCATCCAGCGCCGCGCCGATTGGAGCCTCCGCGACGTCGAGGACGGAGGTGCCGCTTGAGCGACCCCACCATGCGCTGGGCAACACCAAGCCGCCAGATTACGCTGGCTGTGGCGGCGCTAGCCATGGTGCTCGCCGCTAAAAGCGCCCTGGGCATTCAGGCCGATCCGCTCAAGATCATTGCGGCGTTCATGGCCAGCATCCTGACGCTGATTGTGGCCGCAAAGCATCCAGCTGCCTTTGTCGCACCCGTATTGTTTCTGCCCCCAGTCATGGATGCGGGCTCACTCGATGATTTCGGTCTGGCAGGCAAGTTGACTGCGCTTGAGCTCGCCTGCGTCCTGTTGGGCGCGGGCGTTGTGCTGCGCTGGCTGGCTTCCCCGCACCATCGCAGTGTGGATCAAAAGTTGTTCGACCCGTCGCGCGAAATGGAATACGGAAAAAGGAGCAGGTCTGCAAGCGGTCCCGTGCTTGCTTTTCTGTTCTTTGCCGCTGTGGTCGCCTTCAGCTATCTCTACACCGCGGGGCCGCACTACGGCGCTCAAAAGCTGATTGCTTTCTCCACCCTCGGCTGCGCGATGTTCCTGACGCCGTTCGCGCTATTTAAAAGCGACAACGATGTGCAGGACTTTACGGTGGGAACAGCGCTCTTCGGAATGCTGGTGGCGGCCAGCAGTCTCAGTTTCAGCGCCACCGGCGCAATGGGAGCACAGGACAATCCGGCTCACATCGGCAAAGGCCAGGCGATCGGGCTGGCGATTCTGCTGCTGGTGTATACGCCGATCCGCAACCGCTGGCTCAAAGCATTCGTCCTGTTCGCCTGCATTCCCGGCCTCGCCGTTGGTCTGGTTTCTGCAGAAACTCGCGGGCCGTTGTTCTCATTGATGCTTGTTCTCATTCTCAGCTTCTGTGTGGAGTCGTTTCGCTCCCCGGTGATTACCCGCAAGCAGATGGCGTTTGTGGGTGCTGCGTTTGTGGGATCGGTGATGTTGCTCTCAACCTTCTGGTTTTACGGCGAGGAGGCCTCGAAGTTTCAGTACAAGGCCACGGAAATCGTGTCACTGCTCGAAAACAGCAACGAAGCCAAGGGAACCGCGGTGCAGCGGCTCGTCTACTATCGGGCCGCGGTCGAGTTATGGACCGAGCGACCCCTGATCGGCTGGGGAATCGGTGGCTGGAGCATGGCGTATTGGCGGTCCGACATCCGCGAATATCCGCACAATCTTTTCCTGGAGACGATGGTCGAGCAAGGCCTGATCGGCCTGACCGCACTCGTGCTGTTCTTCAATTCGATCTTGCACCATTTACGCGCTAGCCGGGCGCAGTTTGGGCCGTGTCTTCCCTGCCTGTTGCCCGGGCTCGTTTATCTCGTCAGCATCGCGATGTTCAGCGGCGATCTGGCAGACGACCGTTTCATCTGGTTCTGGTGCGGATTTGTGCTGGCAGGGTGCGCACTGGACGCGTGCGGTCAACTTCAGGAGGCGCGCGTCAGCGATCAGGATTCGGCTAGCGATGTGACGATATCCGCGGCAGCAAAAGTTTCCCTGGCCGCTGCCGACCATTGTGAAAACTATATGTCCGGTAACAGCCAATCGAAGCCGCCCCGCTCATACAGTGGCGGCCGTGCGTCCTCCGGACTCTGCACGCCTTTTTCTAAAGCGCCTTAAGCGTTTTAGAACATTCTTCTGCCTGGAGGCTGAATATGCTTGTCCAACTTGAGGTCCCGGATGATGCTCAGCCTGAATTACGAGCACGACTCGACTATGCATTCCGGGTTTTCTGCGCCATCTATGGTCACACACCCTTCGTCGATAAAGAGCAGGCTCAAAGATGCGATGTGACGATCCGCTATCGCGGCGCATCCTGCCAAGACTCGATCGGAGCAGCAACCGCCGTGTGGCTTTGTCGCGGTTATCGCGGACGGGATCCTCACGAGTCCGCGCCTGCGCCAGTGAGATACATGCGCGACGGCCTGGACACGATCCTGCACTATGAGCCTGAAAACAGCGATCCTCCTGACTGGCTGGGCGAAATCTTCGAATGGATCTCCTGTGCGGACGAGTACAGCGTGAGCGCGCGCGACCGCATTGGCCGGCCACTGCATGAAGCCACATATGGCTGCCGTCACGGGATCGATATGCGCACGCCCTATGCAGCGCTGGCCATGCGCGGCCTGCAACAGGAGATTTGCCGCGTAGTTTCGCGTGCCGGCATAGTCCCGCCGAAGCCGGAAGGAATAAACGGCCATGCTGTGATTCCGACGCACGATGTCGACTATTTTCCCTTAAACCGTGCGCACACAATCGGCCGCCTGGCGCGCAACGCGGTTATCTCTTGCCTGATAGGCGATGGGCCGATGCTGGGCCTTCGCCAGGCTGGTCACGCCGTCCGGGTGGCGTTTGGCGCCAAAAACGATCCATTAGATCAGATCATGCCCTTGGCGATTGAGGAGCAGCATCAGGGCTTTAGTGCCAGCTATTACTTTCTGGTCCGTAACGGCCACCGGCGTGATGCGCGCTACTCGCTCGAAGACACCGGCGTAGTGGAGACCATGCGCTGGCTGGCGGCACGGGGAATGGAAATCGGACTGCATGGCTCGTTCACCAGCCTCGATGATCCACATGGCCTGCAATACGAGGTCCGCGCGATGCATCAGCACGGCATCGCACCCCAGGGGTCGCGGCAGCATTGGCTGCACTACACTCTCGACCGGCTTATTCCTGCAGTGGAGACTGCCGGCCTGCAATACGACGCTTCCATCGGGTGGTCCACGCGAGTGGGTTTTCGCGCGGGAGCGTGTTTTGCCTATCCGCCGTACGATTTTTCAAAAGAACAAGCAGCCAACTTTCTCGAGTTTCCCCTGGTTGTAATGGATCAGGCGCTCCGCGTGCCCGATGGGGGGGAAGAGCAACTGTTTCAGGAGGCCGCGAATTTGCTCTCGGCGAGCCGCGAGCTTGGCTGGGGCGGGATCACGCTGCTTTGGCATCCGGCGGCCTTCGGATCGGGCTGGCTTCCGCCGGAGATCGGGAGAACATTCTGGCGCCTGGCTGCAGAACGAACGCAGTGGGGCGATCAGTGGATGACAGGCGCGCAATTCCTCGAGCTTGCCCGCGAACGTTACGTACAGGCGGGCCTGCTTCCAGTTACCACTCAGGAACGCCTGGCAGAGCCACCCCTCCAGCAGCATCCGAGCCTGACAGCCATCGAGCAAACATGCGGGATCCGCGCATGACACTTCATTTACAAAGGAGAGTCGGTTGTGTCGAACAACGCAAAAGTGATCGTCGCAGGCCTGGGTGAGGTCGGCCAACCCCTGCTTCGTGTCCTGTCTCGGAGCTTCGATTGCGTCGGCATCGACATCGATCCGGTGAAGATCGAGGAGCCGGTTTCCGTGCTGCACGTTTGCTATCCCTTCCAGATCCCGCACTACGTGCGCGCAACAGCAGAGTATATTCGCCGCTTCGATCCTGCGCTGACCATCATCCACACGACGGTGCCGCCGGGGACCACGAGGCAGGTACAGAACGAGGTTCCCGAAAGGATGGTCGCATTCAGCCCCGTGCGCGGCAAGCACGTGCGCATGGAACAGGACATGCGGCGCTATAGAAAATTCGCTGCCGCGACTAAACCGGAAGGCACCGCAGCGGCAGTCGATCACCTTTCAGCCGCCGGATTCAAAACCGGAACCTTTCACTCGCCGGAGATCGCTGAACTGGCCAAGCTGCTGGAGACCACCTACCTTGGCATGCTCATCGCGTGGACCCAGGAGATGGAACGGCTGGCGGTGCAATACGGCGGCTCCTTCGCCGACGT
>JASIJW010000719.1:0-5364 GCA_030050035.1 Acidobacteriaceae bacterium
AGGTTCAGCTCCAGTTCGGCATGGGTGTGGCGCCGGTTAGCCGAGGCGAGGTTGGCATAACGCCAGACTTGGCCGTCCAGATTAGCCGGGAGATGGAGTCGCTGTCGCATCGACAAAAAACGATAACAATTTACGCGCAAAATGAGAAGCCCGTCGTCATCCTCGTAATCTACATTTCTCGGCATGATCATCACCGAAGAGCAGCGCGCCCTTTACAGCGACGAAGGTTATATGGTCCTGCCCGGCGTGATTCCGCCGGAGACGCTGGCAGTGTTGCGCGAGGAATGCTCCTATTACCTCGGCTATTTCGACTCCATCATGGATTCCAAAGGGGTGCAGACGGAGAACATCAGCCACCGGGGCAAACGCTATTTCATCAATAATCGCTACCGGCTCAGCAACCGGCTTTGGCGGTTTATCTTCAGCGAGATGATGGCTGAGGTGGCCCTTGCCACGGTAGGACCCGACGCTTATCTTTTCCACGAGCAGTGGGTGGTCAAAGGCGCTGAGCAGGGGATGAAGTTCTCCTGGCATCAAGACAGCGGCTACGTGAAGTGGTACGACCCGACCACGGTGCACAAACCTTATGTGACCTGCTGGTGCACCCTGGATGATGTGAGCGAAGAGAATGGCACCGTTTACCTGCTGCCGCACTCGCGGGGCGGAACGAAGCAACGGATCATCGACCATGTCCAGGAAAACGGCACGAACGATTTGGTGGGCTATCAAGGCAGCGATCCAGGCGATGTTCTAATCGTGCCGGCCGGCAGCATCGTGGCCTTTGACAGCTTCGTCCTGCATCGAAGCGGACCGAATCGCACGGATCGGATGCGGCGCGTCTATCTGCCTCAGTACAGCCCAGCGCCCATCCTGCGTCCGGACGGCAAGCCCTGGGCGATGGCAACACCGTTTCTGAGCGACGGAGTGAATATCTACAATCACGACTCCGATTCCGCAGATGCCTACGGTCCGTTTCCGCAAAGGGAGACTGTTCCTGCCTAAGAAGCGCCATCGCGTCCACCTCCGCCGGCAATTCCGCGCTGAAGCCTTATTCTGATTCGGACGGCAATTGCCCAACTTGCAGCACCATGGATACAGCCGCGGCATGCAGCTACACGCGTGCATTCTATGAAAAAAGGCGTAATGATCACGCGCTTCAGCTACATGACGCCAGAGATTGGCGGCCAGCTGATCTTCTGCGTCATCTCTTTTTATCTGCTGAAGTTTTATGTGGATGTTTATGGATTACCGGTAGCGGCGGCGGGAGCCATTCTGCTCATAGCGCGCTGCATCGATGCGATGGACGCTCCCCTGTGGGGAGTTTTTTTTGAAAAGGTATGCAGCCCCCTGGGTAAGTGCCGCCCGTGGTTCCTCTGGCTTTGCGTGCCATTCGCAATCTCGGGGATTCTGACCTTTTACACGCCACATCTCAGCGTAAGAGGCAAGATCATATACGCTGCCTGCACTTACGTGGCCTGCAGCATTCTTTATACAGGCATCAATACGCCGGTTTCTTCAATCCTCGCAGAACTGACGCAGAACGTGCAGGAACGGGTGACCCTGACGACGTTCCGGATGTTTGGATCGAAATTCGGCGTGCTCTTCGTGAACCTTACGCTTCTCGCGTTGGTGGCGAGCCTCGGCCACGGCAATGATAGGACAGGCTTCCTGCGGGTGATGTGTCTGTACGCAACCGGCAGCATTCTGATGTTTCTGATCGCCTTCCGGAACCTTAAAGAGACAGTGCAGCAGCAGCGCCAACGGTTGTCGGTCCGGCAGAGCATTGCCGCGCTGCGCGGTAATATGCCGTGGATTATCACCTTCATTAGTAGCTTGTTCTTCTGGATTGCCTTCATTGCGAGAATCTCTGCGGCTCCCTTCTATTTCCAATACGTTCTGCATCGTGCTGCTCTAGTGTCTTTGGCAAACGGTCTCGATGTTGTCTCTCTGGCAAGCATTCTGCTTCTCCCGTTCTTCTGCCGGCTTACGTCAAAAAAAGCAGTATGGGTGCTGGGCCTGGCTGGCTCCGTGCTGGGACAGGTGATCGTCTTCAATGGTACGGAGAGTCACTCCATCTCGTTGGTAATGGCGGGCTGGACTGTAGGGTTCCTCGCCAGTGGAGTAGCCATGGCGCTGCCGTTCTCCATCCTGGCCATCAGCGTGGATTACGGCGAGTGGAAAAGCGGCGTCCGCGCCTCCGGATTTCTGATGGCGATTGGCGCGTCCTTTTGCCTGAAGGCCGGCAGCGGGTTGGGTGGCGCTCTGCCGGCGTGGATTATGAATTGGTACGGCTATGTTCCCAACGCGGCGCAGACAGCGCATGCGCTAAGGGGCATTGTGCTGAGTTGCATCTGGCTGCCAGCAGCGGCTTATGCGCTCGCAATGATTCCGGTGCTCTTTTACGGGCGTTACGAGCGGGATGAGGCGATGGTTCAGAACGAGCTTGCCGCGCGCTGGCGAGGAATGGAGGCGACTGCGCGTCTATGAATACAGCGACTGCGGCGCAAAGTCGATTCATTCTGAGGCGAGCCGATCGAGCTGCCGTCTTCGAGTTTGGCCCGAAGCAGTTGCGGATCGCCTTCTGCAGCCCCTCGTCAGTGCGCGTCACCTACACAGAGGGCAGGCCATTCCAGGACCGTCCCAGCCGCATCGTGACCTCAGGGCAGACAAGGGTCGAGTTCGATCAGAGCGAAGACGATCAGGCATATTCGTTGAGCACTTCCGCGCTGACTGTGAAGGTACAAAAGCAATCCGGGGCGTTGAGCTATCACGACGCCGAGGGGAGGCTTTTAACTCGCGAACCGGATCGCGGAGGCAAATGGCTGGCTCCGAAAAAACTCTTCAGAAATGTATTCGCACAGGACGCGTCCGTTGCCACCGTGAGCCATGTAGATGGCGTGCGCGCAGCAGCTGCCGAATGCGAGCAGGTTTTCGACCGCAACGTCTTCGAGGCGAAGCTGGAGTTTTGCTTTGCGCCGGACGAAGCTCTCTTTGGGCTCGGCTCTCATGAAGAGGGTTATGGCAACCTTCGGGGCAAGAGCCGCGAGCTTTATCAGCAGAACCTGAAGGCTGTCGTGCCGTTTCTGATTTCGTCGCGCGGCTACGGTGTGCTCCTCGATTGCTGTTCGCTGATGACTTTTCATGACGATGCCCACGGCTCCTACTGGTGGGCAGATGCCGTCGATGAGCTCGACTATTACGTCATTGCAGGCGGCGCCTGCGAGGAGGTGATGCGTGGCTACTATCGGCTGACCGGAGCAGCGCCGCTGCCGCCGAAATGGGCCTTCGGTTATATCCAATCAAAAGAACGGTACGTGACGGCTCAGGAGATGATCGATGTTGTCCGCGAATACCGGCGGAGGCACATCCCCCTTGACGCCGTGGTACTCGATTGGAAATCGTGGCCGAACGGCCAGGGCTGGGGGCAGAAGTCGCTCGATCCTGCCCGCTTTCCCAATCCGGAAGCCTTCATCTCGGAACTCCATGAGATGAATGCGCGGCTGATGGTGTCCATCTGGCCGATCATGACGGGCGGCTGCCCGGACCAGACAGAGTTGCTCGGCCACAATCTCATGCTCGGCAACGAGTCGACCTACAATGCATTCCTGCCCGAGGCGCGATCCCTCTACTGGAAACAGGCCGAGCGCGGACTATTCTCAAAGGGCGTTGACGCCTGGTGGTGCGACTGTACAGAGCCGTTCGAATCTGACTGGCAAGGCGCGATGAAGCCGGAGCCGCATCTTCGCCTGGCGAGAAACACAGAGGAAGCCAAGCGGTATCTGGATGCTGCCGAGATCAACGCGTATTCTCTCGTGCATTCGCAGGGAATCTACGAAGGCCAGCGCGCCGCTACAAGCGATAAGCGAGTGCTGAATCTCACGAGATCCGCTTATGCCGGGCAGCATCGCTACGGAGCCGTCACATGGAATGGAGATATTACCGCTACCTGGGAGACGCTGCGCCGCTGCATCCCTGAAGGCGTGAACTTTTGCGCGTCGGGCGAGCCGTATTGGACGGTGGATATCGGCGGGTTCTTCGTGGGCAACGATCCGTCCCTGTGGTTCTGGCGTGGCGATTTCACTGATGGATGCCGCGGGTTGACCGATATAAATGCATTGGCGCCCGATCCGAACGACCGCGGATGCCAGGACCGCGGCTACTGGGAACTGTACACGCGCTGGCTGCAGTATGGAGTATTCCTTCCGATGTTTCGCTCGCACGGCACGGATGCTGCGCGGGAGATCTGGTGCTTCGGCGAGGAGCGCACACCGTTTTACGACGTTATCGCGCGGTATATTCGTCTGCGTTACGAACTGATGCCGTATATCTATTCGCTGGCCGCTGCTGTTACGCGCGAGGGCAGCCCGATGATGCGGGCCGTTGCGCTCGAATTTCCACACGATTCGAAGACGCACGATCTGCTTGATCAATATTTATTCGGGCCGTCGCTTCTGGTTTGTCCGGTGACGCGCCCAATGTATTACGCGCCGCAGTCGCGCCCGTTAAGGAACGTGGCATATACCAGGAGCGTTTATCTCCCTGCGGGCCGGCGCTGGTTCAATTTCTGGACAGATGCCCTCTATGAAGGTGGGCAGAGGATCGAGACAGATGCTCCGCTTGAAACGATGCCGCTCTTTGTGCCAGAGGGATCGATCATTCCGATGAGCGATGTTGTAGAGTTCACAGGCCAGCGGCCTGAAGCACCCTATGAGATTCGGGTGTTCACGGGCCGGGATGCAGAGTTTACCGTTTACGAAGATTCAGGAGACGGGTACGAATATGAGAGCGGAGCATTCGCTCTGGTCAGATTACTCTGGTCGGAAAAGGAAGGAAAGCTGACTATCGCGAAGCGCGTGGGGAACTTTTCCGGAATGGTCGCGAGCCGGGAATATCGCATTATTCTGATCTGCAAAGATGGCCGCGCGACACGAACCGTAATGTATGCAGGTGAGGAGGTCCACATTGCCTTGTAACAAGGCCGCCGAGCGCCTGGCGAATGCGGCTGCGACGCTTGCGATCATCATGGGCCTCGGCTTTCCCGCATGGGCGGTGCAACCCGGCAAAGAGCCTGCAATTGTGATTGCTGTTTCACCGGGGGGCAACGACAGCGCAGCCGGGACATTGCAGGCGCCCTTTCGCACACTGGAGCGCGCGCAGCAGGCCGTGCGTTTGGTGAATGGGAGTCATAACGTTAAGGTGCAGCTTGAGGATGGCACCTACCGGCTGCGGCATCCGCTTATCTTTACGGCGCAGGACGGCGGGAAGAATGGCTACCATGTTCGCTGGGAAGCTGTTCCCGGCGCACATCCGGTGCTTTCAGGAGCGATTCGCATCACCGCTTGGAAGCTCTTCGATCGCGCCAGG
>JASIJW010000720.1:0-2541 GCA_030050035.1 Acidobacteriaceae bacterium
TAAGCGGACGCGCCGGGGTTCGTAGAACGATCTCTCCGACAGTCGCTATCTTGATACGCATCCAATTGGCTCGCTATGAAGTTAATTGCTAAGTGGATCGTATCGCGGCTCGCAGCGCCTGCTCCAGGTCCATGATTAGGTCGTCGCGGTCTTCAAGCCCGATGTTCAAACGCACAATTCGATGTTGATATGCGGGGCGGCCGGGACGACCGGTCAGATCGTAGGCTACCGCTAAACTTGTCACTCCGGCCCAGCTATACCCGATTTTAAAAAGACGCAAAGCATCTACAAAGCCCAGAACCTGATGCTTTTCGATTCCCTGCCGGAAGATGATGGAAAAAACACCCGAAGAGCCCGTAAAGTCTCGCTGCCATATCTCGTGTCCGGGACAGGAATCGAGAGCCGGGTGCAGAACACGTTCGATCTCCGGCCACTCTGCGAGCCTGCGCGCGATGTACAAGGCCGATTCCTCGATCGCGCGAAGCCGAACTGCCAGCGTCTTCAACCCGCGCAACGCCAATGTGCAATCGTCCGGAGAGGCCGCAAAGCCAAGCACCTGCTGTGTGGCTCCTAGCTGCTCCCACGCAGATTGCTCCCGAACCGTCACAGATCCGAGTAGAAGATCGCTATGCCCTCCTACATACTTGGTGAGCGCTTGTATCGCTATATCGACGCCGTGCCCAAAGGCATCGAAATAGACGCCTGCCGACCAGGTGTTGTCGATTGCCACCATTATCCCGTGCGCATGTGCGGCTTCCACAATCGCAGGCACATCCTGAATCTCCATCGTGACCGAGCCGGGGCTCTCACACCAGACCAGGCGCGTGTTCGGCTTAAAGTGGGCGCGAATCTCCCGGCCGATTGTAGGCTGATAATGGCTGTGCTCGACACCGAAACGGCTTAGAACGGTTTTGGCAAGCTTACCGCTTGGGCCATAGATGCTTTCCGGAATGAGGATGTGATCTCCGGCGCGAAGAAAGGCGAGATTTACCACAGAGATCGCGTTTTGACCTCCGGGCGTAATGATGGTGCGGTACCCATTCTCAAGCTCGCAGATCCGTCCGGCCAGTTCGAGTGTAGTCGGCGTTCCATAAAGGCCGTAGGTATAGCCGGCTTCATATTGATCCCAGTTGCTGTTGACGGAAGATGCATTGGGAAAAAGAACCGTGGAACCGCGCCACGTCGGATCCGCCAACGACCGAAATCCCTGCGGAGCTTGTGCACTGGGATGGATTAGCTTTGTCTTCCAGTCGGTCATTGCCCGATTATAGATGCGCCTTTCAATGATTCTCAGAAAGGTGTTACGGTGATAAATGCAGAATTTGCAGGCATGCGTGCTTCGCGGAAAAGAGTGGCTCCCGATGAATAATTGTTGCGGACTGCGCCTGATCTCTATTTCGGAAACCTAGACGCTCAAACTCTGACAATGCCAACCCCAATCAAAGTCGCTGTGGTGCAGGCCGGCAGTGTGCTGTTCGATACGGTCGCAACTCTGACAAAGACCGAAATGTTGTGCCGTCGGGCCGCAGCGGGCGGAGCGCGGTTGGTTGTGTTTCCCGAGGCATTTCTGGGCGGTTATCCCAAGGGGCTCACGTTTGGGGCAACAGTAGGGAGTCGAACCGACGAAGGTCGCGAGCTTTTCCGTCGTTACTCTGCATCTGCTGTTCTCTGTCCGGGTCCGGAAACCGCCGTTTTAGACGGCCTGGCCAAAGAACTGGGGCTCCATGTCGTCATTGGAGTGGTTGAGCGCGGCGGGAGCACGCTTTATTGTTCTTCGCTTCTATTTTCTCCGGGACGCGGATTCACAGCCAAGCATCGCAAGCTGATGCCGACTGCGAGCGAGCGTCTTATCTGGGGGCTTGGCGACGGATCGACGATACAAGTAGTGGAAACGGAACTCGGCAGGATCGGTATGGCAATTTGCTGGGAGAATTACATGCCCCTCTACCGGCAGCATCTGTATAGCCAGGGCGTTCAGCTCTGGTGCGCGCCGACTGTGGACGCGAGAGAGATGTGGCAAACAAGCATGCGCCACATTGCTTACGAGGGCCGGTGTTTCGTTTTGAGCGCGTGCCAATACTTAACCAAGACGGATTGGCCGGATGATCTACGCGCCATCGGAGGCGAAATCGACGGCCGTAGCATCATCGTTTCGCCGCAAGGCGAGATCGTTGCGGGTCCAGCTTCCGGGCCGCAATTGTTGTTTGCCGATCTCGACCTCGATGAGATTGACAAGGGCAAGTTCGATCTCGATGTGGCCGGCCACTACAATCGGCCGGATATCTTCTCCTTTTCGGTGAAATAATCCCGGCGCAAAGAGAAAGTCGATTTTGCGCATTGGCCGAAGTTTTCGGATTTTATGACTTATTGTCGCGGCGGAGGCCATCTAAGCGGCAAGGCTACACACGCCGGGTCGACCTGAACACGGAATCCGTAGACAACTACCTGGAAAGCCATCTTTACGCTGGGTGGACCGGAGGAAGGGCGTGTGACCAGTACTGCGCTGGCGGAACGGCTTAGAGTTGCTCCAGCATCGATTAC
>JASIJW010000721.1:0-5262 GCA_030050035.1 Acidobacteriaceae bacterium
CAAGGGGAGCGCCGGCCCGTGCTGCTCGACGGCGCCCAAAGGGACTATAACCGTTTGGTACCCATCGGCGAGCAATTTCTGAATCTCGATGGTGCTCAGTTCCTCCAAGAGGATTGAATGCTGGTCATTTGGATTCATAAGAAATCAAAAACTTACGTTGTGTCTAACATCATAGCACGTTGTTTTGTTATTTTACACAATTTTGCTTATATTTCTTAGCTTGGATCCTTTGGATTTTCCGCTACTGTATGCAATTTGAGCGAAAAGATGGTGATCGGTCTCGGGTTTCTGGATGGCCAGAGTGATCCCTTTTGGGGGCAGAGGATTGGTAATGAAAAGGAAGCGGTTTTTTTCTGCAAGGCGGGATCAGCTAGTAGACGTTCTAACCGCTTCCATAAGCCGGCAATTCAGGTCAAGTTGATCGATAAAACTTCGTAGTCGGACGTGTGAAAGGTGAGAGCCGAAGGCTCCCATGCTCGCGCCAGGGGACGTCATTGTGTCTGCATTTTCGGCAGTTTGGGGTGCTCGTCCCCTATCCGTGTGTTCTTTGCTGTCCACAGTTTGTGCAGGAGAACTGCAAATTTGCGAGCAACCGCAACGATGGCCTGCTTTTTGCGTTGTGACCACCACTGCCTGCCAGTCGCAGACCCCAGCGACGAAGCAGCCAGTCCTGGCCCCAAAGTGGCTACCTGCGCGACGAGAACGCACGGCTGAAGAAACTCGTGGCCTCTACGGCCCTAACAGCGCTTCCAACTGACACCAGGGAACCACAATTTTCCATCGTGTGGAGGAACTTTTTCCGACTGCTCCTCCGAGCATACTTCTCAAATTCCACCTGACTGGCGAAAGGCATCTGTCGCGTCGTTAGCTCTTGCCTGGTTCCACTTCAGCCAAATCAATGCAACGATGCCGAACTTGTGTGAGGCTCCCTATCGCGTTGAATAGGGGACAACCAGCTGGCGTTGCTCACCGAGACCTTCGATGCCTAAAGTCATGACATTGCCGGCAGTTAGATAGACAGGAGGCTTTTGACCAAATCCAACTCCAGAGGGTGTGCCCGACGCGATGATGTCTCCCGGCTGGAGGCGCATGAAGCGGCTGAGATAGCTGACGAGATGGGCGACCCCAAATACCATCGCCTTTGTCGAGCCATTCTGATATCGCTTCCCGTCCACCTCCAGCCAAAGATTAAGGTTTTGCGGGTCTGGAACCTCGTCAGCAGTAACCAGCCAGGGGCTGATTGGACCAAACGTATCGGCGCTCTTTCCTTTAATCCATTGACCCGTTCCTTCAAGTTGAAATGCCCGCTCTGAGACGTCATTGACAATACAATAACCGGCCACATAAGAAAGTGCCTCTTGTGGCTCTATATACGCTGCTTCCTTTCCAATCACAATCCCGAGTTCAACCTCCCAATCGGTCTTCTGTGCGTGCCGCGGGATCATGACGTTGTCATTCGGTCCGCAAATCGCCGATGTTGCCTTCATGAAGACGACCGGCTCCACTGGCACTGCCATGTTAGACTCTGCGGCATGATCGGAGTAGTTCAAACCGATGCAGATAAACTTACCAACGGATGCGATGCACGGCCCAATTCTATCGACCGCGGTCACAAGCGGTAGGTCTGAGGGGTCGACTAGCCGTAGCTTTTGTAACACCTCATGCGTTAGTGAATGGCCATCGACATCGTGGATGATCTCGGCAAGGTCTCGGATTCCACCGTTAGAATCCAGCAGAGCAGGACGTTCAGTCCCTCGGGGTCCGTAGCGCAACAGTTTCATCGATCGCTCGCATTGAATAAAGTAAGAATGAGTGCTCTAATACGTCGCCCGACCACCACTCAGATCGAAAACAGCAGCAGTCGTAAAAGAATTCTCCTCGGAGACGAGCCACGCTACCATCGCGCCTACTTCATTCACCTCCAGAAAACGTCTACGTGGAATACGCGAAAGCATGAAATCGACATGCTCCTGCGTCACTTGCTCGAGGATACGGGTTCGGGCTACTGCAGGAGTGATGCAATTCACCGAAATATTTTTGCTTGCTGTTTCTTTGCCAAGTGATTTTGTAAAAGCAATGACACCCGCCTTTGCCGCGCTGTAAGCGGATGCATTCGCATTCCCTTCCTTACCCGCAATGGAAGCGACATTGACGATCCGCCCATAATTCTGGCGAAGCATATGCGGGACGATTGAACGGCAGCATAAGTAGACCCCGACTAAGTCGATCTCGATGACTTGCCTCCATATTTTGACGGGATACTCCCAACTCGTATGATTTGGTCCAGCAATCCCTGCGTTAGCGACTAGAATGTCGATTCTGCCGTGCTTCTTCAGGGTAGAGTCTGTTGCTTCGCTAACCATAAGCTCATCTGATACATCTACCGTCTCAACAGAAACGGTGCCATAGTTGCGAAGTTGCACTTCCGCCTCCTTGAGGAGGCTACAATCTCGATCCCAGATGGAGACGGATGCTCCCGATTCGAGGAGGCGGGTAGCAATGGCGAAGCCGATACCTTGGGCGCCCCCGGTAATGACTGCGTGTCGGCGATGAAGATCAATCTTGTTTACTTTTGTTTCGATCATTGGGAAAAGTTCTTTGGAGCGTGGTTTAACTTCGACAATTACACGCGCGTTTGAGTTACATGAATGCGCGAGACCCTGACGGAAATTTCTATGCCCTAGTCCTGACACGGGTCCGAAGCTTAATTCTGATGAGCCTAGGATGTCGACTGCCGCGCCACATCGTGAAGATTGCTCGTGTGCATATTTTACAGCGCAATTTTGAAGTATCAAATATGCTTTGTGTTATAATAGCCAGAAGTGCCTAAAGCGCAACTTGCATCTGCCCCGGAGAGTGGAATTTCGATTCTGCGGCGCAGTGGCGCATCTTCCGTGCGGGCATTCTCAAGGAGGATGGCGGCATCGTCGGCGCGATCGTAATAAAAATCTCGCGTGGGTCTCACCATATCCACCTTGACGGATCGGACCAGGGGCCGGCTGCTTGTACCCGCAATCTGCTGGACCCCTTGCTGGAAAGCTCTGCATGAAAATGGAGAGAGCCCCGTGAACAGCTAACTATCTTTCCCCATCTCTGTCGGAACAGGAATCGCCGTAGTGGGCAAGCTATCATACCCAATAGGACATTCTTCATGATAAAGCGGCTGGAATCTTTTTTCATGTTCGTCTGCTGTGCACTATTGCTATTCGTGATCTTTAACACGCAGGTTATTGCATCAAGTGGCGAGAATGCCTCTTCAGCTATTCCGCCCATCCGGCATGTATTTGTTATTACGCTGGAGAACAAGAATTTCTCCGCCACCTTTGGCCCCGGCTCTGATGCGCCGTATCTGGCCGAGACGCTGCGGGCGCAGGGTGCACTGCTGACGCAGTACTACGGAACCGGCCACAGCAGCCTGGACAACTACATCGCCATGATGGGCGGGCAGGCCAACAATCCGCAGACCTCGGCCGACTGCAACACATATGCCGACTTTCACCAGATCGGCACGGTTGCCGATGGCCAGGCTGTGGGGCAGGGATGCGTGTATCCCGCGTCGGTAAAGACGCTGGCCAACCAACTGATGGCGGCAAATCTTACGTGGAAAGGCTACATGGAGGACATGGGCAGCGACCCTGCGCGCGAATCCTCTACCTGTGGTCATCCGCAGTTGAATGCCCTGGACCTGACCCAGAGGGCCGAAGCGCCCAGCGCGGCCGTGCCGGAGGGTGACATGTACGCCACCCGGCATGATCCCTTCATGTACTTTCACGCCATCATCGATCTGCCATCGTGCAACAGCCACGTCGTGAATATGCGAGAGCTGAAGACCGATCTGCGCTCGATCGCCACCACGCCGAACTTCAGCTACATCACGCCGAACCTGTGCGACGACGGCCACGATTCTCCCTGCGCCAATGGCGAACCGGGGGGATTGAAATCCATCAATGTCTTTCTGCAAAAGTGGATTCCGGTAATCCTCGACTCACCGGCATATCAGAAAGACGGCCTCATCATCATCAACTTCGATGAAGGAGGCAACGGAAAAATCGAGCAGACCGCGGCTGGCGTCCAGGTGACGGTCGACGGGGCCACTTGCTGCCATCAGCAGGAAGGACCAAATTTGGGCTGGAAATATCCCGTCACGGTCCGCCGCATGTCGCATGGCCGGTTGATTACCACCACGACGCTCAGCTTTGGCGGCGATCTACCCGGCGCGCTGCTGCTGTCAAAATACATTCGCCCTGGCACAGTCTCGAATGTTCCGTACAATCATTACTCGCTGCTGAAATCACTGGAAGAGATCTACGGCATCCATGAGTATCTGGGTTACGCCGGCCAGAAGGGCCTGACCGCCTTCGGTCCGGACATTTTTACTAACTATTAGATGGAGTCCTGCACGGACTCAAGCACCCTGTGCTCATGTCTGCGGCCAATATGACGATCATGCGCAATCTTCTCATCGGCGGAATTCTCATTTCTGCTGGGGCATTGTGTGTGATGGGCAGATCGGCTGCGCCAGCGTCGTCTGCGCTGAGTTCGCCGCTTAGCCCAGCGGCCGCTCTGGGGAAAAAAATCTTTTCTGACCGCACCCTTTCGGCGTCAGGAAAGATGGCCTGTTCCACCTGTCACGATCCAAGATATGCCTACGGGCCTTCCAACGGATCAGCCGTTCAGTATGGCGGACCCGATCTGAAGAGTCCTGGCTATCGGGCAGTGCCTTCGCTGCGTTATATCCTCAATTACGTCCCCGTATGGACCTATGTTCTGGCCACCAATCCTATCGAGCAGTTCACCGAGACCGACGAAGTTCCTGCCGGCGGATTCACTTGGGATGGCCGCTACAATTCGCTGCATGAGCAGGCCATGCTTCCGTTTTTTTCTCCTCAGGAGATGGGCAATCGTAGCGTGGCGGATCTGTCAGAGAAACTCAACCACGCTGAATATGCCGGCGATTTCCGAGCAGTTTTCGGCCAGGATATTTTTAGCCATCCTGCGCAAGCCGTCGAAAGCGCAACGCTTGCCCTTCAACAATTCGAACTGCAGGATGCAAGCTTCCATCCCTATACCAGCAAATTCGATCAATGGCTCGAAGGCAAAGCATCGCTGACGCCGCAGGAGCTACGCGGCAAACAGTTGTTCGACGACCCGAATAGTGGCAACTGCGCGTCGTGCCATCTGGACGAAATGGGCGCGAACGGGGCGCATCCTATCTTCACCGACTTTCAATTCGAAGCGCTGGGCGTCCCGCGCAATAACGAG
>JASIJW010000722.1:0-3172 GCA_030050035.1 Acidobacteriaceae bacterium
ATCGTACGGTTTGGGTAAGGGTGGGCACGACGGCTTCGGTGCTTTCGTTGTGACCGGTTTAAACCGAAGCCCCGCTTGAACCGAAGTTCGGAGCCAGTCAACCAATAACACACTACTCCAACCCGGCAGGTAACGCGAAACACAAGATTTAATCCTATCTCTTGACCAAGCCTCTTTCAGTTTCAGGTCACAAAAACCACATATTTGTGTATTCTGTGATTTTTCTGCTATTCTGCGATTGACCGGCAAGGCCGGATTCAGGATCTGGCGAAAACGGCGATCCATCCGGCCGACGAGCTTTTTTGTCGGCCCTGGTTCAAAAAACCAACTTCGACTGCGAGGGAAAATCGATGATCCGCAAAACACGCCTTTATACCCCCGGACCTACCCCGCTGCTCCCTGCTGCGCAGTTCGCCATGGCTGCGGCCGACATGCACCACCGCACGCCTGAGTTCCGCGCGCTCTATCAAAAGGTGCTGAATCAGTTGAAGGTCTTTGTCGGCACCAAGAATGACGTTTTGCTGTTAGCCAGCTCCGGCACTGGCGCCATGGAAGCCGCAGTCAGCAACCTCACTTCGCCCGGCGACCGAGTGCTGGTGCTCACGGCGGGCAAGTTCGGCGAGCGCTGGGTGAGCCTGGTCAAAGCCTTCGGCTGCCAGGCAGACGTCATTTCCGCTCCTTACGGCCAGACCTTCGATCTCGCCGAAGTGCGTAAGACCCTCAAGCCCGAGCACAAGGCAATTTATTTCCAGGCCACCGAAACTTCGACCACTGTGCGCCATGACGTGAAGGCCATCGCCAAGCTGCGCGACGAGGTTGCTCCCGACACGCTGCTCGTGGTCGACGCCATCACCGGCCTCGGCACCACGCACTTCGACGTCGATGGCTGGGGCATCGATATCCTCATCGGCGGCTCGCAGAAAGCAGTGATGATCCCGCCAGGCCTCGCGTACCTGAGCATAGGCGACCGCGCGTGGGCAGCGATGGAGAGCTCCAAAACGCCGCGCTTCTACTTCGACCTGCGGAAGGAGCGCAAGAACGCGCAGAAGGGCGAGAGCGCGTACACGCCGGCCGTGTCACTGATCGCCGGCCTCGGCGCTGCCTTCGACTACATTGCCGCACAGGCTGGCGGCGATCTTGAAAAAGGCCGCATTGCTCTGGTCAACAACGCCGAAGTGAACGCCGCCGCCACACGCGCCGGGCTGGTCGCGCTGGGCTTTACGCTCTTTGCGCCCACGGCGCCCGCCGCAGCCGCAACCGCCGTCGCCGTGCCTGATGGCATGGACTCCGGCGATGTGGTCAAGGCGCTCAAATCGCGCTTCGCCATCGTTCCGGCCAACGGCCAGGGCGAGATGAAGGGCAAGATCTTCCGCGTAGCGCACCTGGGCTTCTTCGACTATCTCGACACCGTCGCCTTTATCGGCGCAATGGAGCACATCGCCAAGGACACGCTGGGCCTGAAGGTAACGTACGGCCAGGGCGTAGCCGCGGCACAGAAGGTGTTTGCGGAGCAACAGAGCTAGCGGTGCCAGCCGCGCTTCGCGCGTGTTAGCGGAGTTAGCTCTTGCAACGGTATCGTCCTGCTAACCCTGCTAACTCCGCGAGCACCGCTAACACCGCTCTCAGAGGCATTTATGGCAGAACTCACATTTGGCGAAAAACTCGTGATCGCGCGCAGGCAGCTCGACCTTTTCCAGTACCAGATGGCCGAGCAGCTTGGCGTGCACCCCAACTCGCTGACGAAATACGAGCGTGGCGAGGGCAAGCCGCATGCTGCTGTTGTGCGCATGTTTAACCTGCTCTGCGAAAAGCACGGCGTCCGCTTTGACGAGTATGAAGACGGAGAAAGACAAAAGGGAGAAGCGATGAAGATCGTTCTGGCGGAGAAGGTATCGCCGGCGACGCTGGCGGTGTTTGCGGCCGAGACCGGATGGGATGTGAAGACGCACGACCAGTTGCCCGAAGGCCTGCCAGCAGCACTGGCCGAAGCCGACGCTCTGGTGGTGCGCTCGGCCGTGCAGGTAGACGATGCGCTACTGGAGAACGCGCCGAAACTGCGCGTGATCGGCCGCGCCGGCGTGGGCGTGGACAACATCGACACCGACGCGGCCACGCGCCGCGGCATTGTGGTAATGAACACGCCGGGCGCCAACGCCGTCGCCGTTGCCGAGCTCACGCTCTGCCTGATGATCGCGCTGGCCCGCAAGGTGCCGACTGCAAATACCTCTATGCACGCCGGCCACTGGGAAAAGAAGTCGCTGCAAGGAAGCGAGCTGCGCGGCAAGACCCTCGGCATTCTCGGCCTGGGACGCATCGGGCTGGAAGTCGCAAAGCGCGCACGCGGCTTCGGTCTCGATATCCTCGGCGCCGATCCGTTCGTCTCTGCCGCCGTAGCGCGCGAAAATGGCATTTCTCTGGTCTCTCTGGACGAGCTCTTTGCCAAGGCAGACTATCTCACGCTGCACGTCGGCCTCACCCCGCAGACGCATGGCATCATCAACGCCAAGACACTTGCCACGATGAAGAAGGGTGTGCGCATCATCAACTGCGCGCGCGGCGAGCTTGTGGATGAAGCCGCCTTGGTCGCTGCGCTCAAGGGCGGCCACGTTGCAGGCGCGGCGCTTGACGTGCTCAACGAGGAGCCGCCAAAGAACTCGCCTTACTTCGGCCTCGATAACGTGATCCTGACACCGCACATCGCCGGCTCAACCAATGAAGCGCAGGAAGCCGTTGGCGTGCAGATCGCTATGCAGGTGCGCGAGTACCTGAAGCTCGGCGTCGTGCAAAATGCCGTCAACCTGCCGTCGCTCTCGCACGAGGAGTACGTTACGCTCGCGCCGTACATCGATATGGCCAGCCGGCTCGGCTCTTTCCTTGCACAAGCGGGCAAAGCTGCCGCGGCGGGCAGCATCGAGGCCATGCACCTGGTCTATGGTGGCACGCTGACTGAGATGAAGACCGAACTGGTGCGCAATGCTGCCATTGCGGGCGTGCTGCAAGGCTCAGAAAATGTGAATCGCATCAACGCAGCGGCGGTGGCGCAGGAGCGTGGCATCCGCGTACACGAGGAAAAGCGCGAAAGCACACGCGGCGGCGCGGCCACGGTTCTCACTCTGGAACTGCACACCGCAACCGGCGTGAGCCGCGCAACGGGGACCGTGATCCACGGCGA
>JASIJW010000723.1:0-5096 GCA_030050035.1 Acidobacteriaceae bacterium
AGCAGCGGCTCCCACTCGAGCGCAGCCAGGTCGGCGTGCGGGACCGGGGATGGGGTGGGATCGAGCAGCGGCATACTTCAATTATTGCAGTGCCGCGCCGGCATTTTCGCCTTCCCAGCGCGCCACGACCGCTGCAGCCATGCAGTTGCCGATTACGTTCATTGCCGTGCGGCCCATGTCCATGAGCGTGTCGACACCGAGGATGATCATGATGGCCGTGGCTGGGATATGGAACGATGCCGCGGTGCCCAGCAGAATGACCAGCACAGAGCGCGGCACGCCGGCCACGCCCTTGCTCGTGAGCATGAGCGTAAAGATCATGACCAGCTGCTCGCCGACGCTCAAGTGCATGCCGGCGGCCTGCGCGGCGAAGATGGCAGCCATGGAAAGATACAGGCTGGAGCCGGTCATGTTGAAGCTGTAACCGGTGGGGATGACGAAGGAGACAATCCAACGCGGCACGCCGAATTGTTCCATGCGCTCCATGGCGAGCGGCAGTGCGGCTTCTGACGAAGTGGTGGCAAAGCCGATGGCGGTGGGCTCGCCGACAGCCGCACTGAAACGGCCAAGCGGAATTCGTACGATGAACAGAATGGGCACGAGCACCAGCAGGACGAAGACAGCGAGCGCCGCATAGTACGTCACGACTAGCTTGGCCAACGGCAGCAGTGCGGCAAAACCCATGGTGCCCACTGCATAAGCAAGAGCGGCGCCTGCCGCCAAAGGGGCCATAAGCATGACGATGCCCGTCATCCGGAACATGGCATCGGTGAGGGATTGCAGCACGCTGACCATGGGCGCTCGCCGCTCGGCCGGAAGCATGGCCAGAGCCACGCCGAACAACAGCGAGAAGACGGCCACCTGCAGCACCTGGTTCTGCGCGACAGCCTGGGCAATGTTCTCAGGGAATACGTTGAGAATCACGTCTTGCCAACCGGTGTGCACAGCCGGTGCGACGGCCGCTGCGCCAGCCGGCAGTACGATTCCGACACCGGCATGGGAAAGGTTGATGGCAATGGCGCCGATGAAGATGCCGAGGGTGGTGACGACCTCAAAGAACACCAGTGCCTTGATGGCGACGCGGCCTACGCCGCGGAGTTCGCCGTGGCCGGCGATGCCGGTGACCAGACCACCGAAGATGAGGGGCGCCACGATCATGCGAATGAGGCGCAGAAAGATGTCGGCCAGGAAACGCGTTTGCTCTGCAAAATGCGGCGCATCCATACCGAGCGCGGCGCCAACAGCCATGGCGAAAAAGGTCCACACCAAGAGCGAACGGCGGCGCGCTGTATACGGCAGGAAGAGCGCAAGACCGGCCCAGCGCAGCGCGAGCGCGACGCGCGGCCCAATGTGCAGCGCGGCAGCCGAAATACCCAACGCAAACACGGCGACGGCTACGGCTGCCAAAGCTGCCAGTCGATTGCTGCGCGGCGAGTCGGAGCCGGACTGCTGGCTAGCCGGATCCGGCGTGGTTTGCGTCAGGTTGAAATGCATTTACGAAGGCCTCAGGGTGAGGCCTCCATTATCCTATGTGGACGCTGCGGTCGCATAAGCCGCGTGGCGCGCTTTTTCAGCTTGTGCTGGAGCCGGAACTGGCTGGTGTGGACGAGGAAGATCCGGACGACGATCCAGACGGGGATCCGGACGAACCCGGCTTTTCGCTTGCGGCCGGCTTGCTTTCCGCCGGGCTCGTGGCTGAGCTGCTTGAATCCGTCGATGAGTCGCCCGACGCACTACCCTTGGAGGCGTAATCCGTTACATACCAGCCGGCGCCTTTGAATTGCAGTCCCGGTGCGGTCAGCGGGCGCTCGAGTGCGCCGCCGCACTTGGGGCACTGGGTTTCCGGTTCAGAGTTGAAGCTTTGAATTTTTTCAAATCGATGGCCGCACTTGGTGCAGCGATATGGATAGAGCGGCAAGGATCTTTTACCCCCAGGGAAATTTTCCCCCTTTGTCTATTGTAACGAGGGGGTGGAAGATCGGGCGGAAGATTCGGGCAGCTTCCGCCGCCCCCGCTCAAATTGATGGAGCACCGCAGGCACAATCCGGCCGTCAGGCTGGCTTTAGTGGGCACGTATGGGAACGGACGCGCTTTCGTTCTCCCAGGCAAGCGTCAGCGTCCCACGATCTGCCCCATGAGCAGTAATGGTGTACTTCAGGTCTTCGACCAGCGCCGGTGGCTTGGCCATGCGCATGTTCACGCGACCAAGGTCCTTGGTCTTGTCGTAATTCAATCCCCACTCGCCCGTGTCCTTGCTTACCACCAGCGTCCATTGCGCGGGGTCGGAGATATCGACGAAGAGCGTGTAGTTGCCTGCCGGCACGTGCAGGTCGCCCAACTGGATATCGCCGTCGGTGTTGAGCGCCGTAGCCGCGTTGGCGCCGGCGCGCCAGTAAGGATAATCCTTGTCGTGGCTGATCAGGCCGTCTTTGGTAAAGATTTGGCCTTCGCGGCCGCGAACGCGCGGTGAGCTATAGACGATCGTGATGGTCGTGCCGCCGATCTTTGCTGTTTCGGTTTCCTTGGGGCTGGCCGGAGGCTTTTGGGCAAGCGCGACGGCGGTGGTGAGAAGAAGGGCCGAGCAGAGGAACAGACGCTTCATCGATGTTTCTCCTTCGGGGGATTTGATTGAGGCCGTTGATTGGGAATGATTTCGGTTTCACAGTTTACGCGCAGCCTGCAATGCAGCGCAACAATGCCTGCGCAGTTGGCTCAATTGAGCCCGAGGCGCATCACAAATGGAGAAGGCGTGTATGGCGCCTGCTATGATGCGCACAGGGAACGGGATGACAGAGCCTCACGAGCACTACACGCCGAAGGCCGCGCCGGGCGCGCGGTTCCACGCCGCGGTTGCAGCCGAAAAACCGCTGCAGGTGGCGGGGGCCATTAACGCATATACGGCGCGCATGGCAGAAGCGGTGGGCTTTCGCGCATTGTATCTTTCGGGCGGCGGCGTGGCGGCCAACTCGCTCGGACTTCCCGATCTCGGCATCAGCACTATGGAAGACGTGCTGACCGACGTACGCCGCATTACCGATGCCACTTCTCTTCCGTTGCTCGTCGATATCGACACCGGCTGGGGCGGAGCTTTCAACATTGCGCGGACGATCCGCTCCATGATCAAGGCCGGCGCTGCGGCCGTGCATATTGAGGACCAGGTAGGCGCAAAGCGCTGCGGTCATCGTCCCGGCAAAGAACTGGTCGCTCGCGAAGAGATGGTCGACCGCATCAAAGCGGCCGTGGATGCACGAACGGACACGCAGTTTGTCATCATGGCGCGCACCGACGCGCTGGGCGGCGAAGGCCTAGCCCGCGCGATTGAACGCGCGCAGGCTTACGTGGCCGCGGGCGCGGATATGATCTTTGCCGAGGCCGTTACCGAACTGCCGATGTACACCGAGTTCCGCAAGGCCGTGGGCGTGCCGATTCTGGCCAACATTACCGAGTTCGGCAAGACACCGCTTTATACGCGCGATGAGTTGGCGCGGGCCGGCGTCGATATCGTCCTCTACTGCTGCGCGGCTTACCGCGCGATGAACGCCGCGGCGCTCAAGGTGTACGAGGCGATTCGCGCGGAGGGCACGCAGAAAAGCTTGCTGCCGCTGATGCAGACGCGCGACGATCTATATCGCTATCTTGGCTATCATTCTTTCGAGCAGAAACTCGACGAGTTGTTCGCGAAAAGCAAAGACGAATAACTGAAGTTTTGATACGTCATCTTCATTCTCCGGAGGATGCATGAGCAATCCGGCCTCGGCCTTCAAACCCAAAAAGTCTGTCGCTCTTTCGGGCACGCCGGCCGGCACTACGGACATATGCACCGTGGGCCAGAGCGGAAACGATCTGCATTACCGCGGATACGATATTGCAGACCTTGCCGCGTACTGCGGTTTCGAAGAGGTCGCTTATCTGCTGGTCTACGGCAAACTGCCTAATGCCGCAGAGCTGAATGCCTACCGCAAGCGGCTGGCCGGATTGCGCCGACTGCCGGATGCAGTGAAGAAGGCGCTTGAGCTTGTCCCCGGCACGGCGCACCCGATGGATGTGCTGCGAACGGGCGTCTCTGTGCTGGGCTGCGTGCAGCCTGAGGCTGCCGACCACAACGAAGCCGGCGCGCGGGCCATCGCCGATGCGCTGCTCGCATCACTGCCCTCGATGCTTCTTTACTGGCACCACTTTGCGCGCAACGGCGGCAAGCGGATCGAGGTTGAAACCGGCGACGATTCCATTGCCGCGCATTTTCTGCACCTGCTGCACGGACGCGCGCCGAGCTCGGAGTGGACGCGCGCCATGGAGAGCTCGCTGATTCTGTATGCAGAGCATGAGTTCAACGCGTCAACTTTTACGGCGCGCGTCATCGCCGGGACTGGGTCCGATATGTATTCGTGCATTACCGGCGCGATTGGGGCACTGAAGGGACCGAAGCATGGCGGCGCAAATGAAGTGGCGCTCGAAATTCAATTGCGCTACAAAACGGCAGACGAAGCAGCGGCCGATATTTTGCGGCGATTGGAGAATCGCGAGGTGATCATCGGCTTCGGTCACCCGGTTTACACCATCGGCGATCCGCGCAATCCGATCATCAAGAAATGGGCGCGCACACTGGCTGCGGATGCGGACGGCAAGCGGCTCTATAAAGTTGCTGAGCGCATCGAGACGACGATGATGCGGGCCAAGCGCATGTTCCCCAACCTCGACTGGTTCAGCGCTGTAGCCTATCACGTGATGGGCATTCCCATCGATCTGTTTACGCCGCTCTTCGTGATGGCGCGCACTGCGGGCTGGTCGGCGCACATCATCGAGCAGCGGAAAGATGGCAAGATCATTCGGCCTTCGGCGATCTACACGGGACCGGATGAGCTTAAGTTTGTGCCCATTGCCGCACGCCGATAATCAACAAGGAATTCAGGTGTCCATTCACGTCAGCAACGAACGTCCTGCGCCCGATAAGGTCCTTACCGATATCGCCGATTACGCGCTCGGGTACGAGATCACTTCTGAATTTGCCTATACGACGGCGCGGTACTGCCTCATCGATACGCTGGGCTGCGGGCTCGAGGCGCTTGAATATCCGGCATGCACGAAGTTGCTTGGGC
>JASIJW010000724.1:0-5027 GCA_030050035.1 Acidobacteriaceae bacterium
CGCGCGATGGTGAGCATACAGGGTTCTGCACATAGGTGTGTGTCAGAGTCACTGATTCCGCCATCAGCTTTTTGAGATTCGGAGTATGAATGCAATCGTTGTTCAGGCCTTCGATTGTGTCGAAGCGCTGCATGTCAGGGCAGATCCACAGAATGTTCGGCATTCTTCCGCCGCTTAACTCTTCGGCAACATGCGGCCATATATGCACATCTTTCTGAGGGGGTGCAGCCGGCTGTTGCGCAAGGGAGGGATTAACGGCGAGCGCACCCGCTCCGAGGAGTGACGACTTCAAAACATCTCGACGATTCATGAGGAAAGCACCCTTTTAAGTGGACAGGCATTGGAGCGGCAAAGACGGATGATGGCGCCGAAGGGCTGAAGAAGGCCGGGGCTATTCCAATGCCATAGCCCCGCGAATGATTTCTGCTTCATCAACCGTTAGAAAAAGGTTAGAAAAGGAGTTTCAGCGCGAATTGTATCTCTCTGGGAGGCGGAGAAGGAAGCAGCGTGTTCAGCTGGCCAAACGTTGCATCACTCATGGATGTATCGGGAAGTGCGAAGTGAGGGGTGTTGGTCAGATTGAAGAAATCGGTGCGGAATTGCATGCGCAACTGCTCCCTTAGCTGAGTTTCCTTATTTAAAGAGAAGTCGAGGTTGTGCAGCGCCGGGCTGCGAACGTTGCCGATGGTTCGCGGCACATCGCCGAAGGTGAATGCAGGCGGCAGCGAGAAGGCGCCGGTGTTAAACCATTCGGCTACTTTTTGCGCAATCGGGCGCGAAGAAGAAAGCTGCGGGCTCGCACCGGACCAGTTCGGCCTGGTTCCCCCATCCGTAATAGGCGCCGACATGGCCAGCGGGAACCCTTTTTGCTCCGTCAGGATTCCTGACGCGCTCCATCCGCCCACCAATTTGTTCACGAATTCGGGCGCCGAGGCCAGCAGACTGCGGCCGCGGCCAAACGGCAACTCGCCGACGACGTTGAGGATGAGCGACTGAGGAATGTCGTCTTCAGAGAGGGATTTTTCGCCTGCCAGGTTATACCAGTTTTGCACTGCCGTGTTGTTCGTGGTCCCGACCGGCGCATCGGAGGCGGTCATGTTGGAGAGCCACTTACTGATGGTGTAGACCGCCAGCAAGCTTACTCCGTGCGTTGGGCGCTTATTCAGTTTGAACTGCGCGGACTGATAGTTCGAGCCGCCCCAGGTGGCATTCTCGATTGTCAGGCCGGTGAATTCAGGGTACGGAAGCAGGAGTTGCTGCTCAGTAACCTTCGCGTTAGACAGCGCGCCTACCGTGACGAACGGCTGGAAGGGATTCGGTACCTGGGCTTGCAGCGCCGTCCCCATGCTCAGGTACTGCGGATTGAGCACGTCGCCTGAGAAGTTGTGCGTCAGGTGCAGGCCCCGATTGGCCACGTACGCCGCTTCGACCAGGATATTGGAAGGCAACTGTTGCTGGATGCCGAAGTTCCACTGATACGACCGAGGCGTCTTGGGATTCTGCATCCAGACGCTTAACGACTGGCCCAGAGACGTGCCTGCGCCGAGAGAATTCCCACTCGGCTTCACGAGTCCCTGCGGATAGGGGTTGCTCAACAGGTTATTAGGATTCAGTCCCCCATTCAGCGAAGTGCTCCAGCTTGTTGAAGAGCTGTAACCTGTGTTGGGCGCAAAGCCGACTGCATTGTTGCTCAGTTCCAGCGGAGCATAGACCATTCCGAATCCGCCGCGCACCACCGTGTTGCGCAACACAGTGTAGGCAAAACCGACGCGTGGATCGAACTGATCGGTGTTCCAGACATACACCTGCGAAGAGTTCCCATTCTGACCTGCGAAGACCAGGCCGCCCGTCAGGTTCGGAAAGGAAGGATTCGCTGCCGGGCTCGTCACCGTTGGGCTGAAGTAGTTCAGCTCATTATGACGATCCGTATACGGACTCTCTTCCTCGTATCGAAGGCCCGCATTTAACGTCAGCTTGCTCGTCATTCGAAAGTTGTCCTGGACGTAACCTGCCGCGTACCAGTCTTTCATTTCGTTGCCCGAGCCAATTGGCATTGAACCGGAGTTCCCCGCACCCAGCAACATGCTGGCCATTGCATTGCCTGCACCCGCGGTGTTCGGATTCGGCCCTTGCGTTTGGGCCTGCGTAAAGCTGAAGGTCCCGGAGCTGGCTGCCACGGTAAAGAGATTGATCAGGTGCAGCCGCACGTCGGTTCCCGCGATGAGCGTGTGCCGCCCCAGAATCTTCGTGACCGACGTCAGCAAGCTATGCGAGTCATTTCCGTTCGATAAATAGCTTTGGCCGTTCGTGGCGGCATAGCTGGTGACGTTTACAGATGGAAACATGGGAATGGTTATCAGGCTTACAAATTGCGCCGGGAAACCAAGGCTCGCGTTATTGAAGCCGTAGCTCAATGTTTCGCGTGATTGGAACCATCTGGCATAACCGTAATCGATCGTCACAAAGACAGATGGGCTTACCGTAATTGTGTTGTCTAACGCGAATGACCAGTTGTGGAACAGCGTTGTGCCGACGGCGCCAGCTCCGCCGGTTGCGACGTTGCCGAAGGAGTTTGGCTGGGTAAGATTGGTCAGCGAGAAGCCGAACCTGCCGAAGAAGTGATAGTGGTCGTTCACATTCTGATCGATGCGCGCACTGCCTTCGTTCTGCCCGACCCGCAGCGGCGCGTCGCTGAGGAAGTTATTCACGATGCCCGGCTGGTTGGGCTGGGGGTAATAGCTCATAATTGCGTTCGCCACCGGATCGATCATTCCCGATGGAATCACGTTGCCCTGAAATGGGGCTCGGGTATATTGGGTTGGACTGGTGCCCGAGACAGCCGCGGTGGAGAATGGGTTATAGATTTGCTGGTTGGCGTTCGTGCACACGTTCGAGCTGTTGAAGCCGGCGCTGCAGAGAACACTGAAGTCGCCCGTCCTCTCCGACGCCGTCGGGACAGTTTCCAGGACCGGAGATCCCTGAATCCGGCCCGTTCCCTGGTAATCAAGGAAGAAGAACGTTCGGTCTTTCCCGTGATAGAGCTTTGGGAACACGACGGGACCGCCAAGCACGCCGCCGTACTGGTTCATGATGAAAGTCGGAATCTTTACTCCCTTGCTCTTGTCGATGTAGTCGTTCGCGTCAAGCACGGAGTTGCGGAGGAAATCAAAGGCTGTGCCGTGCAATTCATTGGTGCCCGATTTCGTCGTGACATTAATTACGCCGCCGCCGAAACGGCCGTATTCCGCTGAGAGATTGTCGCTTTCTACCTTGAACTCTTCCGTGTCGTCCACTGAAGGAATGGTCGTGATCTGATCGAAGAAACCGACGGTGCTGGGAACGCCATCGATCAGGATTTCATTGGCCTGCGACTGCCCGCCGTTGATGGAAAAGTCCGTGTCAAATACGCTGTTGACCGGGACGTCGCCAAATTGACCATACGCAGCCTGGTTAAAGGTGACACCAGGGGTTAACTGGATGAGGCGGAAAGAGCTCCGGCCGTTCAGCGGAAGACTGGTGACGGTTCGCGCGGGAATCACCTGGCCTATGGAGGAGGTGGCCGTGTCGAGCAGCGGTGGCGCTCCGGTTACGATCACGTTTTGCGAGACAGAGCCAACCGTCAGCGCAATGTTGATCTCTGCAACCTGGGCTACCTGCAGAGTGATGCCGCTGCGCGTCGCTCCGGTGAAGCCTGTTTTGGATACGGTTAACTGATAACCGTCGGCGGGAGGCAACAGGGGGACAACGTAGTTGCCAGTGGAGTTGGACATAACGACAACTTTGATTCCCCGCGCAGCGTTTGTTACGGTTACTGTCGCTGCGGGAACCACAGCTCCACTACTGTCAGTAATCTGCCCGGTAAGTTGTGCAGTCTGTTGTTGCGCGCAGAGCAATGGCGCGAGCAGCGCCAGCGAGGCGGCAAGAAAAAAGCCGCTTTTCGCGGTAGATATGCGTTGGCATGCGTTCCTGATGAGTGATTGAAAAGCGCGCGAAGTAATGCGCGAGACGGAATTTCGAAACATGGCTCCTCCAAAGAATTTGACTGCAATCAACTGCAGAACTGGGCTAGGCAAGTTACTTGCAAGACTGGGGGCCCGTGTGACTGCGCGATGGGAGAAAGATGCCTACTAGAGCGTGTTTCAAAAATAGGTTGTGCCTCAAGACAGATACTTATCTTTGAAGCGGTCAGGTTGTTGAACTCCCGTCATGAAGAAAGTTGTTCAAAGACGCGCGAGGGCTTCCTCTAATGCTGAACGCAATTTTTTGAAATGCATTCTGTGGATACTGCAAATGGAACCCGCATGGCATTTTCTGGGATGATCAAGGCACAGAGCGCGATCCATGCGACCCAAATATCGAGGTTCAGGGACGCGGCATCGCGACGCAACTTTCGCCACTATGTTGTTAGGAAGATCGAATGCGCGGGAATCAACAACAGCAACAACAGGACACCGGGCTGGGCGCCGGCGCACTCGGAAGAGTGCTGAATTGGGTGAGCGGATACTGTTGCATGACGTTATTAGGCTACATACAGAGAGAAATGTCAATAGAGTCTTATAGTCTGCGGTATGGTTATGATCTTTTGCCCGAGATGCCGATAGACGAGCCATTTCCATGCAGCACCGCGTGGTCCGTACTGGAAGAACAAGGAGAAGATACTCGAAGATTCCGGAAAACTGCGATGCTACCAACAATGTTGGAAGATCGAACCGGTCATCGCCTGGGTTGACCAATTCCGCCACGTATTGGCCCGTGACGAACATCTTTCCACTGACTCGGCTTTCTTTCATTGCGCTTGCCTCTGGATCACGCGAATGAAAAATGTTTTTGAAACACGCTCTATGTATTCGTAGTGCGATTCCGCCCCACCAGGTTTGGCGCGGTAACGTACACGAGTTTCTTTGATGGGCGAGAGGTTAAACTCGCGTCAACTTCGTTGTCAAGGAAATATTTTGTTGTCAGAAGAGATGATCGAAAAATGCCTGGTTACGATGGAATATGCGCAGATTTGCGGAGCTGTTTTGAGG
>JASIJW010000725.1:0-4702 GCA_030050035.1 Acidobacteriaceae bacterium
CGGTGGGCCGCGCTCTGGGCTGGGCCGGCGCCCTCATTGCCGCGCTCATCGCGTTGGCCACCGGCGCCGCGATGAAGTCCGAGTGGCCCGCCTTCGCGCTCTACTGGCACGCACCCGCCACAGGCGCAGGCACTGCCAATCTGATCGCCGACCCGATCCTCGGCAAGTCGCTCAATTTTTATCTCTTCACGCTGCCCGCGTGGCAGCTTGTGGCCGGATGGCTGCTGACCATGGCTGTTCTGGTTATCATTCTCGCGGCCCTGTTTCTTCTCGTATCCGGCGGAGGCCGCGCTCTGAATGGCCGGCTTAGCCGCGCAGTCGCCCTGCCCTGGCGCGGCCTTTCGCTGGCTCTCGGATTTCTGCTGCTCGCGATGGCCTTCTACACCTATCTCGGCCGCTTCGAGCTGCTCTTCACGCACCACACCATCTTCGACGGCGCAACCTACACCGACGCGCATGTGACGCTCACCGGAACGCTGGTCGTATGCTTTGCGCTGATCGTGGGCGCGGTCATTGCGATCATAGGCGGCATAGCAAAGCCGCTCGGGCGTTGGCTGGCCGCTGCAGTTGCGCCGGCAATCGTCTGTTACGTGATCGTGGGCATCGCCGGATGGTACGTACAAACATTCATCGTGCGGCCCAACCAGCTTGACCGCGAGCGCCCCTACATTGCCAACAATATCCGCATGACGCGCCAGGCCTACGAGCTCGACCGCTTCCAACAAAGCGAGTTCCCCGCCGAGACCAACGCAGCCGCGGCCGACCCGCAGGCCAACCAGGCCACGCTCGACAACATCCGCCTGTGGGACGTGCAGGCGCTGCAGGACACGCTCCGCCAGGTGCAGGAGATCCGCACCTATTACGACTTTCCCGACATCGACATCGACCGTTACCGGCTCAATGGCTCGCTGCGCCAGGTAATGCTCGCGGTGCGCGAGCTGAACGTGGACAAGCTGCCCGACAGCAGCCGCAACTGGATCAACGACAAGCTCATCTACACCCACGGCTACGGCATCACCATGAACCCGGTGAACGGCTTCACGCCCGAGGGACTGCCGACGCTGTATCTGGCCAACATGCCGGTGCAGAGCACCGTGCCGGGGTTGAATGTGACGCGGCCGGAGATTTATTACGGTGAGCTGACCGACACCGACGTCTATGTAAAAACTCACCAGAAGGAATTTAATTTTCCCGAGGGGCAAAGCAACAATCTCTCCACATACGACGGCAAGGGCGGCATCCAGATGGGCGGCTTTCTGCGCCGCGCGCTGCTCGCCTGGGAGCTTGGCGACCTCACGAAAGTTCCCTTCAGCGATGACATCACCTCAACCAGCCGCCTGCTGATGCGGCGCAACGTGCGCGACCGCGTTGCAGCGCTCGCGCCGTTCCTCATCTTCGACCGCGACCCGTACATCGTGGTCGGTGACGATGGCCGCCTCTCATGGATCATCGACGGATTCACGGCTGCGGACACATATCCCTACTCTGCGCACGCCAGCCTCGGCGATCAGTCGGTCAACTACATGCGCAACAGCGTCAAGGTGGTGATCGACGCTTACGACGGCACGACTACGTTTTACGTTTTCGACAAGGAAGATCCAATCATCGCCGCCTGGCGCGGCATCTTTCCCGCGTTGTTCAAGGATGCTTCCGAGATGCCGGCGTGGCTGCACGCGCACGTGCGCTATCCAGAGCTGCTGCTGAGCCTGCAGGCCGAGGTTTACGGCCTCTACCACATGACCGATCCCGAGGTCTTTTATAACCGCGAAGACCAGTGGACGGTGGCCACGGAGACCGGATCGAGCGATGGCGACCAATCCACGCAGCCCATGCAGCCCAATTTTGTGCTCATGACGCTGCCCGGCGAGCAGAATCTCGAATTTGTCGAAATCCTGCCCTTTACGCCCATCAACCGCAACAACATGATCGGCTGGATAGCAGCGCGCAGCGACGGCCCGCACTACGGCACAGCCGTCGTCTACGACTTCCCAAAAACGCGTCTCGTCGACGGCCCGCAGCAGATCGAAGCACGCATCGATCAGAACGCGCAGCTCTCCGGCCAGCTTACGCTCTGGAACCAGCAGGGCTCGCACGTGCGCCGCGGCAGCCTGCTGGTAATTCCCTGCGGCAAGGCACTGCTCTACGCCGAGCCAATCTACCTGCAGGCCGAGCGCAGCCCCATGCCGGAGTTGCGCCTCGTCGTGCTCGCGCTGCAGGACCGGCTCGCCTACGGCCCCAACTTCGCAACCGCCGCAGCAGCGCTGTTCGACGGCGCAGACTCCTCGCTTACGGCGACAGTAGCTGCCCCGCAAACTGCGCCAACCGCGCCGGCTGCAGGCGCACCGCAGCCCAAAGCAGACCTCAATGCGCTCATCGCGCAGGCCAACCGGGATTTTGCCGATTACCAGCGGCTGACATCAGAGGGCAAGCTAAGCGAAGCCGGCCAGAAGCTCGATGATTTGAAGCACGTGCTCGACCAGCTCAACGCAAGCGCCAAATAAAAGTGACCGTAGCGCCGGCCTCCAAACCGGCCGTCATGCCGGTCCCCAGACCCGCATCAGGAGCAATTAAGATGCCGCGCTTTGCCGCCAATCTCTCGATGATGTACCGCGAGCACGATTTCCTCGACCGTTTTGCCGCCGCCGCACAGGATGGTTTCACCGCCGTCGAATATCTCTTCCCATATGATTACCCGGCAGACAAACTGCGCAGCCTGCTCGAGCGGCATGGCCTGCGGCAGGTATTATTCAACGCGCCTCCCGGCGACTGGAACGCTGGCGAGCGCGGCAACACGGCGATTCCCGGCCGCGAGAAAGAATTTCGCGATGGTTTTGAGCGCGCGCTCGAGTACGCGCAGGTCTTGGAGTGTCCGCAAATCCACGCCATGGCGGGATTAATCCCTTCGGACGGAAACCGCGCGAGCTTTCGCGCTACCTATCTCGAAAACCTGGCATGGGCGGCAGACAAAGCTCACCCGGCAGGCATAGACGTGCTCATCGAACCAATCGCACAGCGCAACATTCCCGGCTTCTTCATCAACCGGCAGGACGAAGGCCATGCCATCGTCGCTGAATTGCGCAAGCCGAACCTCAAGGTGATGCTCGACCTGTTCCACTGCCAGGTCGAAGAGGGCGACCTGACCACAACGATCCGCAAATATCTAAGGGAACAACCGTGCCGCGTGGGCCACATGCAAATTGCCGGCGTTCCCGAGCGCCACGAGCCCGATACAGGCGAAGTAAACTACGCCCACCTCTTCGACGTCATCGACGAAACTGGCTACCAAGGCTGGATCGGCCTCGAGTACATTCCCAAGGCCGGCACATCAGAAGGGCTCGGTTGGCTGCGCGAACGCGTCGCTGCTACAGCCCATTAAACCATCCCACTAGCTTGACTCGCCCGTTCAGCGCTGGCGCGAGGGAACTTTCTGCGCCCGCGCCGCCACCGGACGCCGGCGCCGCAATGAGACCGTGGCCCGCGCGCTCGATTCGCGCGTAGAAACCTGGCGCTCCTGTTTGCCGTCGTGCTCACCCATCACGTGCAGCCGCAGGAAATTCGTCGACCCGGACTTGGTCCGCGTCCCCGCCACAATCGCAATCACCTCGTGCGGGTTCACGTAGCCACCCTTCTGCAGCATCGTCTCGGCCGTGTCCACCAGCGCCTCGGTCGTGTTTGCCTTCGCGCAGCGGATCGGCATCGTGCCCCACAACAAATTCAAACGGTTGACCGTCACCTCGATCGGACTCAGTGCATAGATGGGCACCGAGGGATGGTACTTCGAAAGCTGGCGCGCCGTGAATCCTGACTCCGTGAACACCGCAATTCCGCGCAGGTCCAGATCGTCGGCCGCATGCGCCGTCGCCTCGCAGATCGTCTCTGCAATCGACAAGCGCGTGCGCCGCTGCATCGGCTCCATGCGCTCGTCGGTGCGCATGTGCTGCTCGGCCTCGCAAATAATCCGTGCCATCATGGCCACCGACGCCACTGGATACTTGCCTACCGCCGACTCGCCGGAGAGCATCACAGCGTCGGTCCCGTCGAACACCGCGTTGGCCACGTCAGAGACCTCCGCGCGCGTGGGCCGCGGATTTTCCACCATCGACTCCAGCATCTGCGTCGCCGTAATCACCGGCTTCGAATACTCGGCCGCACGACGGATGATCAGCTTCTGAATCGCCGGCACTTTTTCCGGCGGCACCTCCACGCCCAGATCGCCGCGCGCCACCATGATGCCGTCGGAGGCCTCAAGAATCGCATCCAGGTGCTCGATGGCCTGCGGCTTTTCGAGCTTGGCGATAATCCACGTGTCGCTGCCGAAAGCCGAAACGCGGTTGCGCACCAGCCGCACATCCTCCGCCGTGCGCACAAACGAAACCGCAATTGCATCCACGCCGCTCTTAAGCGCGAATTCAAGATCGGCCGTGTCCTTTTCCGTCAGCGACGGCACCCGCACCAGAATGCCCGGCAGGTTGATGCCCTTGTTTTCGCCCAGCATGCCGCCGTTCACGATCTCGCAGATCACGTCGGCTCCAAGAACTTCATACACGCGCAGCTCGATCAATCCATCGGAGAGCAGAATCCGCGAGCCCTGCTCCACGTTCTCCGACAGTGTCTTGAATGTGGTGCTCACCATCGATGACGTTCCCGCAACGTCGCGTGGCGTAATGGTCAGCCGGTGGCCGGCCTTGAGCAGCACCGGCTG
>JASIJW010000726.1:0-3590 GCA_030050035.1 Acidobacteriaceae bacterium
GACGCGTTTTCCTGACCGGCCACACAGGGTTTAAGGGCAGCTGGCTCGCGCTCTGGCTTGCCCGCCGCGGAGCGCAAATACGGGGATATGCGCTTGACCCGCCAACTGAACCCAATCTATTCACCGTAGCATCTGTGGCCACCGTTCTCGATGACATTCGCGGCGATATTGGAGATTGCGCCAAGCTGGAATCCTCGATGACGGAGTTTGCCCCGGAGGTGGTCTTTCATCTTGCGGCGCAGCCTATCGTGCGGCGCTCATATGCTGAACCGCTTCTGACCTATTCGACAAATGTCATGGGAACGGCTCACCTTTTGGAGGCCGTTCGGAAGACTTCGAGCGTGCGCGCGGTGGTATGCATTTCCTCGGATAAGTCTTACCAGAATCAGGAATGGCATTGGTCTTATCGTGAAACTGACCTTCTCGGAGGTTTTGACCCGTACTCTTCCAGCAAGGCCTGCGCCGAGATGATCTGCGCGGCCTACCGCAGTTCTTTCTTCCCATTGAACCGCCTGCATGAGCACCGTGTCGCCTTGGCCACCGCGCGTGCCGGCAATGTGATTGGCGGTGGAGATTGGTCGGAAGACCGCCTGATTCCAGACCTAATCCGAGGATTTCAGGTTGGTCAACCCGTGTTGATTAGGCGGCCAACGGCAGTTCGTCCGTGGCAGCACGTGCTCGACCCCCTGTACGCATACATGCTGCTTGCAGAGAAACTACTCGAGGCGCCTTCGCGATACTCCTCCTCGTTCAACATCGGTCCGAACGACGAGGATGTATGGTCGGTGGAGAGGATCGCGACAAGACTTGTCGCCATGTGGGGCGAGGGCGCGGCCTGGATACGCGATTCCGATCCGGGCGTGCACGAGGGTCATTCTCTCAGGCTGGACAGCAGCAAAGCCCGAAGCGAGCTCGGCTGGCAGCCGCGTCTGAGGACCGAATCGGCCTTGGAATGGACGATGAATTGGTACCGCGACTACCAACACGGCGCTGATATGAAGCAGTTAACCCTGGCTCAGATCGCTAGATTTGAGCGATCGCTCACTGACTGCGATCAACTTGCCAGCCGCTATACAACTTGCAAGTGATCGCATGTTGTCAAGATCTCTCGGTAATTGATTTGAAGCAAGATCGGTCCTGCGCCAATGATGATGTCCGTCTCCTGCTTCATGCGGCGGTTTCGATTCCCTTCAGGCTGGCAATTCAGTATAATCGGCCCAATAAGCCAGCAAGTTGCAAAAAGGTCAAGGCCGCGTAATGAACGGCACTGCTCCGCAAAGTTATGGTGTTATCTTCGGATGCTACCACCAGTCCTACGCTTCTGATCCTAGAGTGCAGCCTGACAGCATTCGCGCTCGTGATTTCTTTTGGGTGGCCGGAAATCGGGCAAGGCTTCTTCCGACAAATGGAACGGTGGTTTGGCCAGCTGGCGAAAAAAAGATGGCTAGCCGTTTTCTCTGTCGCCTTAAGCGTATTGGTGCTGCGCTTGGCCATCCTTCCTCTATTTCCAGTTCCACTGCCGTTTAGTTCCGACGATTTCAGTTTTCTATTAGCGGGCGATACATTTGCACACTACAGGCTGACCAATCCGACGCCCACGATGTGGACTCATTTCGAGACCATCCACATCGCGATGAAACCGACCTATCAATCGATGTACTTTCCAGGGCAGGGACTGATTCTTGCTGCCAGTAAGATCATCTTTGGTAATTCTTGGATTGGCCTGCTGATCGTAAGCGCAGTGATGTGCGCAGCGCTTTGCTGGATGCTGCAGGCGTGGCTTCCGCCCAATTGGGCGCTGCTTGGCGGGATGATCGCTGTTCTGCGGCTGGGGGTTTTCAGCTACTGGACCAACACGTACCACGCCGCGGGTTCGCTTGCGGCGCTCGGTGGAGCGCTAATTTTAGGCGGCCTACCGCGACTGATGAGAGCGGCGAGGCTTCGCTATGCCGTGCTGATAGGCATCGGCGCCGCGATATTGGTTCTTACGCGACCATACGAGGGTTTACTGCTTTGCCTGCCGGTCGGCGTTGTACTGGCCAACTGGATGTGGAAAGGCAAGAACCGGCCAAGCGCCGCGGCACTAGCGCGAATAACTGCAGCGACGCTGGTATTTGGTGTTGTTGCTGTGGCGTGGATGGGCTACTACGACTATCGCGCCTTCGGCAATCCGCTGACTCCTCCTTACACAGTCGACCGCAACACTTACGCAATTGCCCCATACTATGTGTGGCAGCAGGCGCGGCCAGAGCCTAAGTACAGATATAAAGAGATGCGGGCTTTCTACCACACCGAATTAGACTTCTATACTCATATCCATTCCGTGAAGGGGTTTGTGCCGCACACTTTGGCGAAAGCCGGATTCACATTCCTCTTCTTCGCCGGTTTTGCACTGCTTCCTCCATTGCTTATGGTGCGCCATATCTTTCTAGATCGGCGCAACCGTTTCCTCGTTCTGTGCGTGTTGGTGCTTGCAGCTGGGATGATAATCGAGATCTATCTCCTGCCGCACTATGTGGCGCCTTTCACCGCGGCTTTCTATGCGATCGGTTTACAAGCTATGCGGCACACGCGGTTTTGGAAGCCGGAGGGCAGGCCAGTGGGGTTGGCTTTGGTGCGGCTGACGGTTGTGATTTGTGTGTTGATGGCCGGAGTACGGGTGGCTGCAAAAACCATGCATTTTGGACCGCACGAATTCCCACCAAGCGACTGGAATGAAACCTGGTTCGGTCCAGGCCATTTTGGCACTGAGCGAGCGCGAATTGAAGCCCGACTCAGCAAGCTCCCTGGAGAGCAATTGGCGATCGTCCGCTATAGCCCTGGCCACAACCCGGCGGACGAATGGGTTTATAACCGCGCGGACATCGATGCTTCCAAAGTCGTGTGGGCACGAGATGCAGGTGCTATTGATAATTTAGAGTTGATCCATTACTACCGGAACCGGAAGGTTTGGCTGGTTGAGCCGGATGTGACACCTGCAAGAGTTCTGCCTTACTCAGCGCCGGAAGACGCTGCCCATCCCTCCTGGTAAGTCATTCACCGGGGGTGTCGGGGCTCGACTGTTGAGTCTTTGCGTAGTTGATGGCACAGATCGATATGCTTTGTATGGCTTCGGTAGCGAATGGGGGAACAAGACCGGACCAAAGTCCGGTGCGGCCCTCGCGCCCGGGAGAAAAGGGATGCAGCAGAGCATAGAGGCAACGCTCAAATCGGATAGCCGGCCGCGGGGAGACTCCGCTCGCCAACGGCGATTTGCTGGGCTTCTCGGGGTAGCAGACAAGAGACGCCTGCGTTGGCCGGAATGGGGCGCGCTGTCCTTCTATGCGGCGCTCGTTGCCTTTGCAATTCCCTATCATGAACCGTGGGTTGATGAAGCCCAGGCATGGCAGTTAGCGAGAAATCTTTCGCTGACATCTCTGTTCAAGACGTACATTCGTTACGAAGGGGCTCCGGGGCTTTGGCATTTCCTTCTGTGGCTGATGACTCGGGCACATGTCAGCTATGTTGGCCTGCACTGGATCTGCGGTGCGGTTGCCACTGTGGCGATCTGGCTTCTTCTTTTCAGGTCACCGTTTCCTCGCTACCTAAAG
>JASIJW010000727.1:0-9049 GCA_030050035.1 Acidobacteriaceae bacterium
GGTGGGCGGAGGACGGCTGTAGAAGGGGACTTCCGGCTCTTCGAGCGGAGCTGTTTCGGGCAGCAGAACGACGCTCGTAACGTGCTCGGTAACCTGAGGAAGGACAAACGGCGCAGGCGGCGAGGCAGCGGCGTGCGCGACCATGCAGAGCGAGCAGTCCGGATGCGGATCGCTGCTCAAACCATGCGTATGCGTGACGTGCGCCGCTGCGCCGAACAGGATCAGCAGTACGCAGACCACGCCCACGATGGTTCGTGGAAGGCTGCGCGCACGGATTGCTGATCGCTCGGCGGTCATACGTTGCTAGGATGGTGAATGCCTGAACGGCAGATCGTGGAGAAATCTACGAGAATTGGAGCGCCGGGAAATCTCCCGGCGTTTTTAGTCAGTTGCAAAGAAATATAATATAGGAGGGTATATTAAATCCATAGGGAAGAGACACAATCTTGTCCCATCTCGCCAAGAACAAGGCAAAAACGCTTTCCCGCGTGCGCAGAATCAAAGGCCAGGTGGAAGCTGTCGAGCGGGCGCTCGAAAACGAAGCCGCCTGCGAGGAGATTTTGCAGCTTGTCGCCTCCTGCCGTGGAGCGTTGAACGGGCTCATGGCAGAGCTGATTGACGGCCACCTGCGCCATCACGTCCTGGATTCGGGCGGAGTCATTCGTCCTGCCCAGTTGCAGGCGGCCGACGAAGTCATGGCCATCGTGCGCAGGTATCTGAGCTGATTAAGGCTTAAATCAGGGCACGCGTGATGCACCGATCGAGTCGCTGCGCGTCAGGCTGGGCGGAAACACGCGCAGCCGCTCCACGCGGTGATCGGTTGCGGCCACAACTTCTATGCGCAGGCCGGCCGACTCGATCACCAGCACTTCGCCGGGTAGCGGAATGCGGCCCTCGATCTCGCTCACCAGTCCGCCCATCGTGGCGGCTTCGTATTCATCGCCCAGCTCCAGCGGCTCGCCGATCACGTCGGCGAGATGGTCGACAGGAAAACTTCCGGGAACGAGCCACGTCCCCGAAGGCTCACGCAGCGGCTCCTCGACGGGCGCGTCGGTTTCGTGCTCGTCGCGGATATTGCCCACGATCTGCTCAAGCAAGTTTTCGATCGTCACCAGCCCGGCGATGCCGCCGTACTCGTCGACCACCAGGCACATGTGCTGCTTTTCGCGCTGCATCTCGCGCAGCAGCTCGTAGCCGCGCTTGGTCTCCGGCACAAAAACGGCCGGCCGCTGGATGCTGGCCACGGTGCGCGTGCGCGCCTCTTCGTCGCTGATCTGCAGCAGGTCATGCGCAAACGCGATGCCGGTGATGTTATCCAGCGCGGCTGCGTAGACAGGAACGCGCGAGTAGTTGTGCACGCGCAGCAGCTCAAGGAACCGCTCGAGCGTAATCTCGGCCGGAACGGCGAAGACCTGCGGACGCGGCGTCATCAGCTCGCGCACCAGCTTGTCGCCAAACTCTACCGCCGAGCGCACCAGCTCGCGGTCGCTCTGCTCCAGGATGCCCTCTTCCTCGCCGGCCTCAATCAGCGCATCCACATCCGGCGCCGGCTCTTCTTCCGCACCAACCGGGTGCTCGCTGAGCGCGGCCACTGAGAAGAAAAAACGGATGAAAGCGGTAATGGGCGTCATGACCCACAGCAGCAGCAGGATGGGCCAAAGCAGACGCGCCGTCCACAGCCCGCGCGTGCGGTTGAACAGCAGCGACGGAATGAGCTGGCTGGCGAAAACCACGGCCAGCACCAGCACAAGGACGGCCTCGGCAACTTCGGCCCCTTCCAGCCGCGCCGCGCCGGCAAACAGCGCTCTGCCCAAAAGCAGCGCAATCAACCCCAAAGAAAGCTGCGCCAGCACTTCCGCGCACAGGGCGGCGTGGTCGCGGCTCAGGCCAAGGTGCGGCTCAATGTGCTCTTCCCACGCGTCGAGATTCTCCTGTACCTCGCGGCTGAGAATTTTGCCGAACTCCGCGTAGACGCGGCTGATGTACGAGGCCAGCGCTTCGATGAGCAGCAACACTACCAGCACGGCAATGGAGAGCGCGCTCATGACTTACGGCCCCGCGAAGCTTGAATGCGCGGCAGGCTCGCTGGTTTCCCACCTTTGCGCCCAGAGGCCGGCGCATGGATGGAATGCCCCGAATCAGAGGCGCGTTCAATGAGGCCGAGCGGAAGCTTGAGCCGGGCGCGGAGCTGACGTTCGCGCCGCGCCATCTGGCCGTTATCCGTTTCGTGATCGTATCCGGCCAGGTGCAGCAGCCCGTGCAGCATTAATACCTTGATCTCCACGGCCAGCGCATGTCCCTGTTCGGCCGCCTGCCTTTGCGCCACAGAAACGCTGATCGCCAGATCGCCGGCTATTTTTTCCGGACTAATTGCCGAGTTTCGCTCAGCCGGGAACGAGAGCACGTCCGTAGCCTTATTCTTCCCACGGAAATGGCTGTTCAGCTCGCGGATCTTTTTGTCCGTAGTGAGCAGAACCGAAACTTCTCCGCGCAGGCGAACGGCGGCCTGGGCCTGAGACAGAAACCGGGCGAGTGCGCGCGCGGAAGGCAGGCGCGCGGCGCGGGAAGATGCGCCTTTGGTTGAACTGTGGGGCGTAGGGTCTGGATCCAGTTTTGGATCGACAAGAATCATCGTGCGCTGGGCAGCGGCGGTCGAAATCTCCGGGTCTACTGGGATGATACGCGAACTGGCGAAAATGACCGGAATGAATGCCCTACCTTGCCGCGCACTTGCTTTGGCGGCCAAAGTGGGGCATTCCGGTCCAGCAACTTTTACTGCGGCTTTGCCGGGTGAATCGCGTTGGCTTCGATCACCGGCACATTCACGTCGATGGCGCCATCATCGAGCGGCAGCTCCTGCTGCTGCGGCTTGGCGCTCTCGTAGGCGCGCACAATGCGCTGCACCAGCGCGTGCCGCACCACGTCGCCCTCCTCGAACTGGCAGAACCGGATTCCCTCGACGCCATCGAGAACGTTGATCGCATCGATGAGGCCGGATTTGCGCGGGTTGGGCAGGTCGATCTGCGTAATATCGCCGGTGATGACGGCCTTCGAGTTGTTTCCCATCCGCGTCAGGAACATCTTCATCTGCTCGATGGTCGTGTTCTGCGCCTCATCCATGATGATGAAGGCGTCATTCAGCGTGCGGCCGCGCATGAACGCCAGCGGAGCCACTTCGATCACGTTCTTCTCGAGCATCTTGTCGACCTTCTCCGGATCAAGCAGGTCGTAAAGCGCATCGTAAAGCGGCCGCAGATAGGGATCGACCTTCTCCTGCAGCGTGCCGGGCAAAAAGCCCAGCCGCTCGCCGGCCTCAACCGCCGGCCGCACCAGCACAATGCGGCTCACGCGCTTGGCAACGATGGCGGCGACTGCCATGGCCACCGCCAGATAGGTCTTGCCCGTGCCGGCCGGACCCACGCCGAAGACCATGTCGTTCTGCTCGATCGCTTCGACGTACTTCCGCTGGTTTACCGACCGCGGCTGCACCATGCGCTTGACCCCCACAGACCGCTGCTTGCCGCTGTCGGCCAGCGAGCGCAGCGTAACCGTCGGATCGGCCACCACCAGGCGCAGCATGCCGTTCAGCTCGCCATTGTGCGGATTTACCCCCTGTCGCCGCAAAGCCTCAAAGTCCTGAAAAATGCGCTTCACGCGCGCCACGCCTTCATCGGGTCCCTCGACATGCACCGCGTCGGAGCGCAGGTCGATCCGGACGCCGAGCGAGTCTTCCATGAGTCTGAGGTTTTCATCGCGAGTCCCGTACAGGGGCTCAAGGTTGGGCGTGATCTCCAGAGCGATCTTCAAAGGTTTATGTATCCTCCAGGGGTGGGTTTTTTAGGGACTAAGCGGCGTGCCGCAGCAGGCAGCAAACTGCCGCCCACGGCAAGGGTAGAAAGCAAATCGCCGGCGTCCGGCCGGCGCACTACAGGTCGAGCGCACTTTTGTAGCAACTTTAGGGACAGGGCATATGACAGAGAATGGCCATCCAGATGCCAGCAAACGGTTGAATTTGAAGGTGATCCGAAGGCGCGGGGCACGGCTTTGCTTCGTACTCGGGCTATCTTGAGCGGGCGCGGGTTGGTGATGGCGACCAAAACCGGTATCTGCGCTAGAGAGTAGCGCGAGCCACGGTCCTCGTCAATCCGTGCGCTCGTAAAATTTGATTCGCGGGGTGGCTCGCCGGATTCCTGTCGAAAAGAAGTAGTGAACAGGAATCGGTCAGAGTGAACAGGAAATAGGTAACGGGCAACAGGGCAGCCCCCTGCCTCAAGTCTTGCAGTTTGGAACATTCTTTTTCGCCCTCAAATGCTGCGTATTAGGCTGGACGAGTCTGAGATGGAGGGGAATTAAGGTGTGCCAGACGATCACGAGACGCCGTGCGCTCACGCTGGGAACCGCCGCTGCGGCAGGATGCGCGGCAGGCCGCGCACTCCCCGCCTTTGCCAGCGCCGCCGTCACCCGGCCCGCGTTTCAGCCCACGGTTTTCGATGAGGTCGAATATGGGCAGGTAGAACTCGCCGCGGGTCCGATGCAGACGCAGTTCGAGCAGAACCACGAGCTGCTCCTCAATATGAATGAAGACAGCCTGCTCCGGCCATTCCGCGTGCGCGAGGGGCTGCCGGCGCCGGGCGAGGAGATGGGCGGCTGGTATAGCACCTACGGCTTCGCTCCGGCCGATCCGTTTGGCCAGTGGATCTCGTCTCTGGCGCGCATGTATGCGGTTACGCGCGACCAGGCGACATACAACAAAATCGACCGGCTCATCCGCGGCTATGCGGCTACTCTCGAGCCCTCCGGCCGCTTCTACCAGAACAACCGCTTTCCGGCGTACTTCTATGACAAGATGGTGCGCGGGCTGACCGACGCCGCGCTTTACGCCAACCATCCCACGGCGCTTGCGGTGCTCGAGCGCACCACTGACATCGCGCTGCCCTATCTGCCGCCCCATGCTATGCCGCACCAGGAGACGGAGCTCGTCGGCCATGAGGACTTCACCGGGCATGTGTGGGACGAGAGTTACACGATGCCCGAGAACCTGTTCATCGCCTGGCAGCGTACCGGAGACCGGCGCTACCACGAACTCGGGCAGCGGTTCATCTTCCATGACTTCTTCGACCCCCTGGCCCGCGGCGAAAACGCTCTGCCCGGCCGGCACGCCTACAGCCACATGAATTCGCTCGGTTCCGCAGCCGTATCGTATCTGGCTCTGGGCGAGGGCCGGTATCTGGACGCGGCCCGCAACGGCTTCCGCTTTGTTCAGGAACAGAGCTACGCCACCGGCGGCTGGGGCCCGAGCGAGCACTTTGTCATTCCCGGTGCAGGCGTGCTCGGCGAAAGCCTGATCAAAGACCACGCCAGCTTCGAGACGCCCTGTGGCGCCTACGCGCATTTCAAGCTCACGCGGCACCTTATGCGCATTACCGGCGATTCGCGCTATGGCGACAGCCTGGAGCGGGTGCTCTACAACACCGTGCTCGGCGCCAGGCCAATCCAGACCGACGGCCGCGCGTTCTACTACTCCGATTACACCTACAGCGGCAGTAAATTCTTCCACAAAGACGACTGGCCGTGCTGCTCCGGCACGTTGCCTATGGACGCCGCCGACTACCGCATCTGCGCGTATTTCCGCAGCCCGCGAGGCGTGGTGGTGAACCTGTACACGCCGTCAACGCTGCGCTGGCGCAACACGGACGCCGAGTTTGCCCTGCGGCAGACGACCGGATATCCATACTCAAGCCAGGTTCGCATCGACGTCACCGCCTCCCGGCCGGCGGAGTGGACCATGTTCCTGCGCATCCCCACCTGGGCGCGCGGAGCCGCGGTGAGCGTGAACGGCGTGCGCGGCTCGCTTAAGCCGGAGCCGGGCAGCTTTGCCGAGGTGCGCCGCACGTGGAAGACCGGCGACCGCGTCGAGCTGGAGCTGCCTTTTACCACGCGCCTCGAAGCCATCGACGCCCAGCATCCCGATACCGTGGCCCTGGTGACCGGGCCGCTGGTGCTGATGGCGGTCAAGGGCGCAGGAGACGACCCGGCGGCGAAGTCGTGGAAACGACCGGAACTGCTGGCTGCAGCGCAGGGCGCAGGCGCGGCGCATCAATGGACGGCGGCCCAGGGGGCGTTGATACTTCGTCCATTCATGGATATTCGAGACGAGGACTATACGACCTACCTGCACATGGCGTGAATCTAGGCGGGGACTGCTCTGTGCGGGTCTGGAGATCGGCGCGCCGTTTTAGACGGACGCTACTGCCCTACCTCCTCATCTGAGAGGATATATTTGAAAACAAAGGGGTTGCGCGCCAGCGTCGGCGGTATGTATCAGATAACAAATGACTTGTCATCAGCTGTTTTGGAATCAATCACATACGAAAGAACCAAAGGACATGAAGGCGCCATTTGCGGGGGCAAGCGCTCTTTTTCTGTACGGCAGTTCCAAGAGTAGCAACTTCGCATGAAATTCTCGGCAATGTTTCCAGCAAAAAATCGAAAGATCACAGGTTGCTGAAAAACCCAATGTCTTCGGCTCAACTTGGAAAAACATCCCTCGGCGGCTAAAGCCGCGTTGATCTTGGTGTTTTGCGGCACGACTAAAGTCGTGCCCTTTCAAAACCACGGCTTTGTCAGCAGTTTTGCGGCACGACTAAAGTCTTGCTCTTTCAAAACCACGGCTTTGTCAGCAGTTTTGCGGCACGGCTAAAGTCTTGCTCTTTCAAAACCACGGCTTTGTCAGCAGTTTGGGCACGGCTAACGCCGTACCTTTCAAAGCCTAACGCCGTGCCTTTCAAAACATTGAGACTGAGACGCCACCGACACTACCGGCAAGTTGACCCTGCGCGCCGGTTCCCGTAGACTAAGAAATTGCGAAGGATGCGGCGTTTGCGGCGCTCCTGCCCGCATCTGAAATCTCCGCCTGACTGCAGGTTCGCCTGACGCGAAGGCCACAAGACAGGAAAAGCAATGGCAAATCATGTTTCGGCGCTGAAGCGCGCCCGCCAGACCGAGAAGCGTACCGAAGTGAATCGCGCCAACCGCAGCCGCGTGCGCAGCAGCCTGCGTGCCATGCGCGAGGCCCTGGCCAAGGGCGACGTGAAGGCCGCCCAGGAGCAGTACCGCACCACCGTGTCGGCGCTCGACAAGAGCATCCAGAAGGGCGTGTTGCACTCGAACACAGTTTCGCGGTACAAGAGCCGCCTGAACGCTCGGCTCAAGGCGCTGGCAACGGCCAAGGCCGCTTAAACCGGCAATCCTGATTGACACCAAACAGCCGGGATCCATCCCGGCTGTTCGTGTTTCTGGTGTTTTACGCAGGGAGATTGCGCGCAGGCCGCTCGCATCAAGGGCGAATACATCAAGGGCGAATAGTGGAGAGGCGAATAGTCGAAGGGCAATCCTCCGGGCGAAATTCACCGCCAGCAACTGAAAACATGACAGTCCCGCCGATTATGCGGCGCAAGGGATCATCCCCGGCCGGTCAATCGGGACCGTTGAAGCGGCCGGGACCGGTTGAAGCGGCCCATTTTCAGAAGATTCCAGTAAAAACTCAGGAAGCCTTCGCGCCGAGTTCCCGCTCAGCGCGGAGCCAGTCTTCCTCCTGATGGCCATCGGTGTAGCCGCGCTGCGCCCAGTATTTGCGGGCCAGTTCAGCAATCTGCTCGTGTGTGGGGCCTGACCCGTTGAGGCCAGACCCGTTGATTGGGGTGGGCTGGACTGAAACGGCTGTCTTTTTTGCCGGCGCCTTGCGGGATTTTGCTTCGGCTGTGCCATTAGTCGAGGCATCGGTCTTGGGCTTCGCGGCTCGGGGTTTCTTGACGGTCTCTGCCATTTGGGTATCCTCCTCGGGGATGCTGGTGGGTGGATGTTGGGGGCCAACAAACGGCCGTCATCCCTAGGATAGCCGACTAGAAGTTGCGGCTCAAGACGCCTGAGGCGGGCAGGAATCCCCGAAATTAACTGTAAAGCCAGCCAGCTGAGTGGCGGTTGGGCTACGCTGACAGCTCAATTCAGCCGCTCGAAGATGCCGGCCGCGCCCATGCCGCCGCCCACGCACATGGTTACCATGCCATAACGCGCTTTGCGGCGGTCCATTTCGGCCAACAGCGTGGCAGTGAGTTTAGCGCCGGTGCAGCCCAGCGGATGGCCGAGGGCGATGGCGCCGCCGTTGACATTGACCTTGGCCGGATCGAGACCCAGCGTGCGGATGACGGCCAGCGATTGCGCGGCGAAGGCCTCGTTGAGCTCGATGACGCCAATGTCATCGAGCTTTAGGCCGGCGCGCTCCAGGGCCTTGGGAATGGCGAAGATAGGACCGACGCCCATCTCCTCCGGCAGGCAGCCGGTGGCGGCGTAAGCCACCAGGCGTGCGAGCGGTTTGAGCCCAAGTTGGGCGGCGCGAGCTGAGTCCATCAACACGGCTGCGGCGGCGCCGTCGGAGGTCTGCGAGGAGTTGCCGGCGGTGACGGTGCCCTGCGCGGCGAAGGCGGGCTTGAGCTTTGCGAGGGCCTCGGCGGAGGTGTCAGCGCGCGGCCCTTCGTCGGTGCGGAATTCCTTTTCCGTGATGTCAGTTTTTCCTGGCTTTCCGTTCGGGATTGCAATCGTCACCGGCACCGGAATCAGCTCATCGTTGAAGCGCCCCGCAGCCTGGGCAGCGAGAGCTTTTTGATGGCTGGCGAGGGCAAAGGCGTCCTGGTCATCGCGGCTCACGTTGTAATGGCGGGCGACGCGCTCGGCCGTAAGGCCCATGGTGAGCAGCGCCGCTGGGTAGTTCTCAGCCATCCAGGGGTTGGGCGATGCTTTAAGTCCGCCCATAGGGATAAGGCTCATGGATTCTGCACCGCCGGCGATGATGACCTTACAGCCGCCGGCGCGGATGCGCTGGTCGGCCTGGGCGATGGCCTCGAGACCAGACGAGCAGAGGCGATTGACGGTAACACCGGGGATTTCGACCGGCAGACCGGCGCGCAGGATGGCCCAGCGAGCCACGTCCCAGCCTTGTTCGCCTTCGGGCTGTGCGCAGCCGAGGATGACGTCGTCGATTTCGTGTTCGTCG
>JASIJW010000728.1:0-14604 GCA_030050035.1 Acidobacteriaceae bacterium
ATCCACGTGCGCGGCGCAGTGGTCAGCATGAACCAGGCTTTTAGCGAGTTCGGCGTTGGCCTGATCGTCGCAGTTTTGATGGTCTACCTGATCCTGATGGCGCAGTTCCGGTCCTTCATCGATCCGTTCATCATCCTCATGGCCATTCCCCCAGGTCTGGTGGGAGTGCTGCTTATCTTGCTGCTCACAGGAAGCACACTCAACATCATGTCGTTGATGGGAGTCATCATGATGACCGGCATCGTGGTCTCGAACAGTATTCTGATCGTCGAGTTCGCCGGCATCCTGCATGGGCAGGGAGAGTCGCTGGTGGATGCAGTGGTGCACTCCTGCAAGATTCGCCTGCGCCCTATTCTCATGACTTCGCTAGCCACGCTGCTGGGAATGATTCCCATGGCACTCGGCCTTGAGGCCGGCAGTGAGCAGTACGCGCCGCTGGCCCGCGCAATTATCGGTGGGCTGGCCTTCTCCGTCGTTGTCACCGTCTTTCTGGTGCCGGCTGTCTATCTCATCATCCACTCCCGGCTCGAAGGCCGCGCAGTCCATGCAGGAGTCCCGGCTCATGAGTAATCTGATCACTTCCTCCGCAGTCCTCTGTGCGTTGATTCTTGCTGTACCGGCCATCGCGCCAGCCCAGGCCAACTTGCCAGACGCACCCCAAGCACAGCTACTCCTTGCATCCTTGGAGCAAATGCCGGCTCAGGGCACGCAAACACCCGCGCCCCCTGCACAAACCACGCCGGCGGCCAACGCAAGTACCGTACAGGCCGGTCAGCAGGGTGCCGGACCCACGCTTACAATCGAGCAGGCCGAACAGATGGCGCTGCGTAATAACCCCGACATCAGTGTGGCCCGGTTGCTTGCGCTGGCCCAGGGGCAGGTTACGCGGGAAGCGCGCTCTGCATTGCTGCCCACAGCGACCGGCGACATGACCGCCGTCGATTCCCACGAAGGCACCCGAATTACCGCAGGTTACTTGAGCAACTCCATCGTCTATGACCGCGCTGCCGCCGGCCTGACCGTCAATCAACTCATCACCGACTTCGGCCGCACGCACAACCTCGTCAAAAGCGCACAATCGAATGCCCGTGCCGAGTTCGAGAACGAAAAGGCCACCGAGCTCGACATTAGGCTCGCCGTCGATCAGGCCTTTTACCAGGCACTGACTACACAGGCCGTGTTTAAGGTAGCGCAGCAGACCGTTGCTGAGCGCGAAGCCACAGGCGAGCAGGTCGGCGCGCTGACCAAATCGAATGTCAAGTCGCAGCTCGATCTCAGCTTCGCCAACGTGCAGGTCTCGCAGGCCAATCTCCTGCTCCTCGACGCCAAGAACAACGAGCAGTCAGCCATGGCCGCGCTCAACAATGTCCTCGGCTCCGAGCAGGACCAGCAGTACACGCTGGTTGATGAGACGAGCGGCAACATTCCGCCAGCTCCTACAGATTCCGAAGCGCTTGTACAAGCGGCCTTGCAACAGCGTCCCGATCTGGCCGCCCAGAACGACCGTTATCGCTCCGCGCAGCAGTACGCCACCGCCGAGCGCGACCAGGAGTGGCTGCCTTCGATCTCCGCGATGGCTGTCGCTGGCGGTACGCCTATTCGCGCCGACCAGATCACCTCGTCGTGGTACGGTGCAGCGGGCGCCAACGTTTCCATCCCAGTCTTCAACGGTTTTCTCTACAGCGCAGAAGCCAAAGAAGCCCGCTTCCGCGCCAGCGCCGCCCAGGAACAGATCCGCAATCTGCGCGACATCATCGCCCGAGACGTTCGCACCGCAGTACTCAATGCGCAAACCGCCTTCCAGCGCATCGGCGTGACGCAAGAAATGCTCGACCAGGCCAACCTCGCTCTCGATCTGGCCCAGGCGCGCTACAAGATCGGCCTCAGCAGCATTGTCGAACTGACGCAGGCGCAGCTCGCACAGACGCAGGCTCAGATTGAAAACACCAACGCCCGTTATTCCTATCAAACCGCGCTCGCCGAGTTGCGATATGAGCTCGGTCAGTGACAAAGGCCGTTCATAGGTCGCAGTCCGTAGCAACCGTCTGATCGCAGTCGACAACTGTGAACAATGAAGTGAGAGCCGTGAGGTGATTTATCCGATGCTCGCGCTGCGACCGCGCGAAAGCACGGACGATTTCCGCCGGTCCTTCGCTGCGTGGTCGATCTTCTTCCAGAAGCCGACAAAATAATCAATGGCAGAGATGGCCGAGACCAGCACGGTGAAGTATACGGCCGCGATAGCGTACCACCTGACCGGAATCACCAGATAGCCGATCTGCCAATGGTCCCAGCGGTGCGCCAGGATGCTCGAAACAACGGCCACAATCTGGATCACGGTTTTGAGCTTGCCGAGTTCGCTTGCTGTGATCGTGAACCCTTCGGAGGCGGCAATCGCGCGCAGGCCGGAGATGAGGAACTCGCGGCCGATGATGACTACTGCAATCCATACCTTCACGATCTGCGGCGTGTAGGCCACCAACTCGATCAGTGCGGCCGTGACCATAATCTTGTCGGCCAGGGGATCGAGCAGGATGCCCATAGTGGTAATCTGCCCGCGCTTGCGGGCGAGATACCCGTCCAGTCCGTCGGTGATTGAGGCCAGGACGAAGAGTACTGCTGCCGCCAGTTCCTGCGCTCCATGGCCCTGCCATGGGAAGTACGGGGACAGTATCCACAGGAAAAGCGGGATCATGATGATCCGGCTCATCGTGATGGAGTTGGGCAGATTCATGCGGGGCCGGCCGCGTTTCGGGGTCTCTGCGGCTTTAACTCATTATTGCACCGCGTCGGCTGATACCGTGGCAGGATTTACCCGATCGTAATAGATAGTTTTCACCAGGCACCGTTTACTGAAATGCCTCAGACGTGACTATGCGTAAATCCCTCGCTGTGTGATGGTAAACGCCACGCGGTCAATGGCCAGCATGTATGCAGCGATGCGGTTGTTCACGTTGTGCGCCTCGGCGTAACGCACTACGTCGTCAAAGCTGTCGCGCAGAATCGTCTCGAGTTGCTCGTTGACGATCGATTCTTTCCAGAAGTATCCCTGCCGGTCCTGCACCCATTCGAAGTAGCTGGCCGTCACTCCTCCGGCATTGGCCAGTATATCCGGCACGATAAACACTCGCTTGTCGGCCAGAATCTCGTCGGCGACTGCCGTCGTCGGACCATTCGCACCCTCTACCACGATCCGCGCCTTCAGCTTCTCGGCATTCCGGCTGGTGATCACGTTTTCGGTTGCCGCCGGGATGAAGATCTCACAGTCGGAGACGATTAGTTCCTCGCTTGGCATTGCTTCTGCCCCAGGGAATCCCAGGATCGACTCGTTCCGATACTTATATTCGGTGAGCTGATGAACATCGATGCCGTTCGGGTTGTAGAGGCCGCCGTCTTTCTCCGCAATGCCGACGATTTTGTACCCGTGGTCCATCATCAGCCGCGCTGCGTTCGATCCCACGTTCCCGAAGCCCTGAATTACTACCCGGCAGCCCTCAATGGGCATATTCAGATAACGCAGGCTCTCATCGCACACCACCATCACGCCATGCCCGGTTGCTTCCATGCGCCCGCGCGAGCCGCCGATGTTGATCGGCTTGCCCGTCACCACGCTGGTCACCGTCTGCCGCATGTGCATGGAGAAGGTGTCCATGATCCATGCCATGGTCTGGTCGTTTGTGTTCACGTCAGGTGCCGGGACGTCTTTTTCCGGGCCGATAAAATCAATAATTTCCGACGTGTACCGCCGCGTCATCCGCTCCAGTTCGCCGCGGCTCATCGACTTCGGGTCGCAGATAACGCCGCCCTTGGCCCCGCCGAACGGAATGTTCACAACCGCGCACTTCCAGGTCATCCAGCTTGCCAGCGCACGCACCTCATCCAGCGTCACGTCTGGCGCATAGCGGATTCCGCCCTTTGACGGCCCCCTCGCCTGCGAGTGCTGCACGCGGAAGCCGGTGAAGATTTCGATCCGCCCGTCATCCATCGTTACCGGGAAATGAACGATGATCTCGCGCGAAGGCGACCGCAGCAGTTTCCAAAGCCCTTCGTTTAGGTTCAGCTTGCGCGCCGCAAAATCGAAGCGGGCGCTCTGTGCCTCCCAGGGATTGATTTCCTGGTCCAAAGAAACCGCAGGCATAGGTGACATAAACTCTCCCTTCCGTTGCCGTGACTGGATCGTCGGGAAATCGTGCAGATTCGAACCCCCGAATCCAGAGACGCAACGGAGATTATCCCGGTTTTCCCGGGCATATTTTTCTCTTTGGCCAGCAAGCTGCCGGACAACCCCTAGGCTGAACCCCCGGTTAAACTCCCAGGTATACCCCAGGCTCGATCAAGGCTTTCGATCTGGCCCAAACCCCTGTGAGTCTAGGCTGCGCGGCGCACGCCGTCAAGGGGCCTCATCCCCATGTGCCATTGGCCGCGCGCCGCTGCCCACGAACAGGTTTCACCCCTGCCGTTACACTGGAATCGTGAAATCCTCTTCGCCTTCTGCCCATCCCAGCCGCAAGGAATTCCTGGCCTTGGCCCGGAATCACACACTCGTGCCCGTCTGCCGCACCCTGGCGGCCGATCTTGAGACGCCGGTTTCGGCCTTTCTGCGCGCGGCGTGGGGCGAAAAGGAGTGTTTCCTGCTCGAATCGGTGGAAGGCGGCGAGCAGCTTGGCCGCTACACGTTCATCGGCCTGGCGCCCTTCAAGCGCATCGTCGCACGCGGCCGGCAGATCGCCATCACCGAAGGCCGCAAGACCTCGCATATCGAAGGAGACATTTTCGACGTACTGCGTGAAGCTCTCAGCGGCCACAACCCGGCGCGCCTGGCCGGCCTGCCACCATTCACCGCCGGCGCCGTCGGATTCTTCGCCTATGACGCAGTGCGCCAGATCGAGCGGCTGCCTTCGCTCGCCAAAGACGAGCTCGGCATTCCTGATGCCTGCCTGCTATTCTTCGACGAAGTGCTCGCCTTCGACCATGTGCGCAAGGAGATTTGGCTGGTCGTCACTGCCGACGTCACCAAAGAAAAACCGGCGACAGCCTATGCCGTCGCGCTCAAACGTCTTGATCGCCTCGAAAAGCGCCTCGCCGCGCCATTACCGAAGCTGGCAAAGGCAAAGAAAGCCGCGAACGGAAAACTCAAGGTCCGCTTTCGCACGCACAAGAAAGATTTCCTGGCCGCCGTCGAGCGCACCAAGGAGTACATCCGCGCTGGCGACGTGTTCCAGACCGTGATCTCGCAGCGCTTCGACGTTGAGCCCGGCGTCGACTCCTTTCAGGTTTACCGCGCGCTTCGCACGGTGAATCCAAGCCCATACATGTTCTTTCTGCGCGTCGCGCCGGAGGAGTCGGCTTCGGCGTCGAAGAACTCTTCCAAAACGGAGAAGCGCCCGCGGCGTTGCTTGGAATTGGCTGGATCGTCGCCCGAACTGCTCGTCCGCGTGCACAATAGCAAGGTTGAGTACCGTCCCATCGCCGGCACGCGCCGCCGCGGCGCCACTGAGAGCGAAGACGAATCTCTGGCCGCCGAGATGATGCACGACGAAAAGGAACGCGCCGAGCACGTGATGCTCGTCGATCTTGGCCGCAATGACGTGGGCCGTGTCAGCCGTTTCGGCACCGTAAAAGTCGACAAGCTGATGTTCGTCGAGCGCTACTCGCATGTCATGCACATCGTCAGTTCTATCGAAGGCCGCCTCCGCCCCGAACTTGCGGCCATCGATGCTCTGCGCGCCTGCTTCCCTGCCGGCACTCTTTCGGGCGCACCCAAGGTCCGCGCCATGGAGATCATCGAAGAACTGGAGCCAGCACGCCGCGGCACGTACGGCGGCGCAGTGCTCTACGCGGACTTTTCCGGCAATCTCGACTCCTGCATCGCTATCCGTTCGATGCTTTCGATCGGCGGCCACGGCTATGTGCAGGCCGGCGCCGGCATCGTCGCCGACTCTGTTCCCGAGCTTGAGCATCAGGAATCGATCAACAAGGCCCAGGCTGTCATCCGCGCTATCGAACGCGCACGCAGCATGTAAGGATCCGCGTGATTCGCAGTCTAGGGCCGAGTTTATTTATTCCGCTCCGAAAACTCGGCGGAAGAAATGCCCGATGCGCCTGAACATGCCGGGCTTTTTCGTTGCCGGCTTCGCCGTAGCCGGTAACTGTGTTGTAATCGCGGCCGGGGCCGTGCTCTGTGCCGCTGTCTCCGGCGAAGCTACGCTGCCTTTTTGATAGACCAGTGGCGGCAGCGTCGCCGCCGGGCTCACCTTCGGAGCAGGTGCTGACGGAGCTAATGGCGCCAGTCCTTCACTCTGCGCCAGTGGAAATTCATTTCCATGCGTTTCTGCAGGCGGACAGCCGCACGGCTCTTTTTCTTCGTCCACCACTTCGCTCAGGCTGCCGTGCTGAAACATGACCCGCTGGCCCGGCTGCACGCGGTAAAGCCCGCTGTCAAACAGGCTCGTGACCACTACGTACGGCGCATCCTTTCCGGAGTTGTCCACACACGTGTCCCCCTCGCGCCCCAGCCGCACCTTCACATCTGAGGCTCCTGGCCCGCTGATCAGAATGCGGAAGTCGGGCGTCATCAGCACGTCGGCGTTGGCCGCTTCGCCTGGTCTCTCGGCAAAGCTCATCTCCACGGCGCCGTGATCCATTGCCATCAGGAGCCCTGGAACGAAATTTGGCCCACCACCCTCCGGCACGCTCGTGTCCGCTGCGAGCTTCACAGTCGTCGAGGCGCACACCCGCAGAGTTCCGCGCCGCGGCAGCGTTACATCAGTCGTCTGCGTGCCAGAAGTCACGGTGCCACTGGTCGCGATCATCGCCCGGCCCGCCGTCACTTCCATAGCGCCGGTGACTACTGCCGCTTTATCAGGTTTGCTCGCGTCGATGGGAATGATTGCGATCGGCGCCGGCGCAATGGAAGCCGCTGTGTCTGGCGCAAGCTTGGTCGTCGACGGATCCTGAGCGTGCGCACACGCCATCGCCAGCAGCCAAAGGGCGCCAGCCGATATCGCTCCCGCCCGCCGCCGCATCGCTACATCTCGAGAAAGTTGCGGATCATCTGATGGCCACCCTCGGTCAGCACGCTTTCCGGATGAAACTGCACGCCCTCGACCGGCAGCCTTCGGTGGCGCAGTCCCATAATTACCGACCCCTTGCCGTCGGACTCCGGCGTCCGCGCCGTCACTTCCAGCTCCGCTGGCAGCGATTCCTCGGACACAATCAGCGAGTGATATCGCGTGCAGGTCAGCGGAGTGGGCAGCCCAGCAAACACGCCCTTGCGGTTGTGCTCTACTGCGCTGGTTTTGCCGTGCATCAGTGTGCGCGCGCGCACGACCTGCCCGCCGAAAGCCTCGCCGATGGCCTGGTGCCCAAGGCACACGCCGAGTATGGGCGCTTTGCCCGCCATGTGCCGGATGAGCGGCACCAGAATGCCCGCCTCATGCGGCGTGCATGGTCCCGGCGAGAGCAGGATGCGCTCCGGGTTCATCGCCTCAACCTGCTCGGGCGTTACCTCGTCGTTCCGGCGCACCATCACATCCGCGCCCAGTTCGCCCAGGTACTGCACCAGGTTGTAGGTAAACGAATCGTAGTTGTCTAAAACGAAAACCATAGGACGAATACCATGCTGTATTCAGTGTAGCGCGGACTCCGGAATTCACATCTGCCCCATCTCGCCTTGCGCGCCTACCCCCCAATTTGCCAAACTAGCGCAGTCCGGTCATGGTTCTTCACTTTCTCATCCAGGGACGCGTACAGGGTGTTGGCTTTCGCTGGTTCGTGCAGCGCGAGGCCAGCGAGATCGGCCTGCACGGCTGGGTGCGCAATACCGAAGACGGCGATGTCGAAGTGGTAGCCTCTGGCGACGCAGAAGATCTCGCAGAACTCCGCGCAAGTCTCAAGCGCGGTCCGCGCGGCTCACGCGTCGATCGCGTCATCGAGCATACGCTGAAGGACTCTGAAGCCCGCGATCTCGGCCCATTCCGCATCGAAGGCGCGTGGTAGTGGGCAGTTCACAACTCACAGTTCACGCCTTGAGAACCGCGCAGCCAGGAAATGCGCCAGTAGCGTGCTCGACCTCGTCATGTAGACTGGCAACGGACCACTTAAAACAATGAGCACAGTCGACTCCGAACTGCACGCTGCCATGTCCAAAGCCGTCAAGCCCGTCAACATCGAGGATCTCAAGAAACTCGTCCGAACAGTCCCGGATTTTCCCAAGCCCGGCATTCTTTTCTACGACATCACAACGCTCCTCAAAGACAAGACTGGTTTCGCGCAGCTTATCGATGCCCTGGCCGCGCATTACATCGAGCAAAAGATCGATCTCGTTTTGGGTATTGAAGCGCGCGGCTTCATCTTCGGCCCGGCGCTCGCCTACCGGCTCAACGCCGGCTTTGTTCCCGTGCGCAAGCCGCGTAAGCTGCCTGCGCAAGTGGCCCGCGTCACCTACGATCTTGAGTACGGCTCCGACTCGCTCGAGATCCACATGGACGCCATCCATCCCGGCCAGAGCGTCGTTCTGGTCGACGACCTGCTTGCCACCGGTGGCACTATGGAAGCCACGGTCAAGCTTGTCCGCCAACTCGGCGGGAACATCGCCGGCCTTGCCTTCGCGGTCGAGCTCGACTTCCTCAAAGGCCGCGACCGCTTCCCGGACTATGACGTCTTTAGCCTGCTCCATTATGACGAATAGGAGTGGGTGTGTAGCTGCTAGGAACGGACGTGTAGCTGCGATGGAATCAATTTGCTTTTCTTCGCTTCATCTGCCTCGGTTCTACCGGCAAATGAAGTAAAGAATCTGCGGTATTTTCTAACTCGCTCGACACCATCTACGAGTCAAGCTCCGCCCCTGTCTCGGTTTCTCCCGCGCCGTTTCTCTCCGTCAACATCTGCGCATCCGCAAACCGGTAACCTACCGACACATCCGTCAGCAGATAAACCGGATTCGACGGATCGTCCTCCATCTTCTTGCGCAACTGCCGCACAAACGTGCGCAGATATTCGACCTCTTCGCGGCAATCGGCGCCCCACACCGCGGTCAGCAGCTTGGCGTAGGTCACCACGCGCCCGGCTCGGCTCATCAGGCAGTGCAGAATGTCGAATTCCTTGCGCGTAAGCTTGATCGGTTCACCGCGCTTGGTTACGCGGCGCTTCACCGGGTCCAGGTAAACCTCACCGATCTCGATCGGCGCATCTTCGGTGCGCGCCGGCGCGCGCATCCTTCGCACAGCCGAGCGGATGCGAGCAATCAACTCCCGCGTGCTGAAGGGCTTGGTCACGTAGTCGTCTGCGCCCAGGTCCAGCGCCTCCACCTTATCCTCTTCCTGGTCGCGCACAGTCAGGATCAGCACCGGCAGCCGCGGCGCAAACGCGCGGATGCGGCGCAGCGTTTCGATGCCGCCCAAGCCCGGCATGTTTACGTCGAGCAGCACGACATCGTAGGACTGAGCCCGCAGTGCCTGCAGCGCCTCCTCTCCACGTGACGCCTCCGCCAACTGGAACCCGAGCTCCATCAGAGGCGGCCGCAGCGCGCGGCGAATGGCCGGTTCGTCGTCCACCACCAGAATGCGTATTCCAGACTGATTCATCGTGCACTTCCCTTCTCATTGCTGATCGGAATCGCTGCGAAAAACGTCGTTCCTCCCTGCTCGTCGCTGGTCACCCATACCTGGCCGCCATGAATCTGTGCCACACGCTTGGCCACAGAGAGCCCGATGCCCGTGCCGGAAGCCCGATTGGAAGTGTTCGAAGAACGATAATACCGCTCGAAGATGCGCTCCCGGTCAGCTATCGGAATCACCGGTCCAAAGCTGTGCACCGAAAAGATCATCTCGCGGCGCGTGCTGATCAGGCGAATCGTAATGGCGGTGCCAAAAACCGAGTATTTGCACGCATTGTCCAGGTATTGCGTAAGCAGCATCGTAATCAGATGACGATCGCACTCGAGCATCAGGCTCTCGTCCTGAATGTCGACAACCAACTTCATGCTCGCCAGCCGGTCCTTCAGCGTTACCAGCACTTCTTCGAGCATCGATGCCACATTCACAGGCTCAGCGTGCAGCGTTACTTCACCGGCATCGAGCCGCGCCGTGGTAAGCAGCCGAGTCGTCAGTTCGCTTAGCGTTTGCGTCTCTTCGTTAATTAGGCTCACCAATTCCGCCTGCCCGGGCGAAAGCTTGCCCATCTCTGTGAGCCCCGTGCCGGCAGCGCGGATAGCCGTCAGCGGCGTCTTGTAGGCATGCGCCAGGCTATCGAGTACTGTAGCGCGCAATTGCTCCGTCCGCCGCTCTGTTTCAATCCGGCTTTCGTTGGCGAAGGCGCGGTAGCGATCGAAGGTGATTGCGATCAGCGAGGCGATTGCGTTGTTGGTTAGCGGGCTGGTCTCGCCGCGTACCACCAGGCTGCCCACGGGCACCGTCCCCAGCCGCACCACCCGCCGGCCGATTCCCGTCTCCGCGTCGTCATCTGAGGTTTCGAAATAATAGACGTTCTGCGCCAGTTCCAGCGGATCGCTGCTCCAATAGCCGGCCTGATACACCTCGTGCAAATCGGCGTCAAACACGGCGACAGCTTCAACCGCGAAGATGTCGTGGATCAGATCCGCCAACTGCGAGCCTGGCTCCAGGTGCAAGTTCATCTGCAGCGTTTGCCTCGTGAACTCGTAAAGATCATGCATCTGCCGCTCGCGCTGCTCAGTTTCCTTTGCGTGGCCTGTCACACGCGCAGAAAGCCGGCTCACGATCAGTGCTACTATTACGAACGCCAGCAGCGTCACACCGTTTGCAGGATCGACGGCGATGTCCAGCTTGCGCTCGTGCATGGTAAACGCCGCCTGCATTACCACCGCCGAAAGCGAAACAATCGCCGCCTGCCAAAAACCGCACAATAACGCCGTGGGAACGACGATCAGCAGGTAGAGCAGAACTGCTACGGGAAGCAGGCCGCGCGACCAGTGCGCCAGCGCGGCCACCAGCAGCACCGCGACGATGCCCAATGCGCACTCCAGCACAAATAACAGCACCCGAGACCCGGAGCCGCGCGTCCACCGCCGATGAAAGATCGTCCGGACAGGGATGTAGCTTCCAGCCAATTGGCCTCTCTTCCGCAGAAGTTTCCTGGCAGTCCCGCGTATTTCAAGAATACGCGAGTGCGAGTCTTTCGGATGCGTTGCAAGCCATGCATCAGTAAATGTCTTTATGCAGTCTTTATGGACGCGCGCTCGCTCCGCACAGAGCGCAAAACCCGCATAGTCCCCTAAACCCTCATAAAACAAGGAGATTCTGCGCTCTTAGGTAATCTAAGTTCGGTTCAGAATTCTTTTTTTCTTTCTCATATCTTCTTTATGCCTCGTTTGCGTTACTACTGCTAGTCCGAACAGGCCAAACGCAAGTTAAACAAGCTCGCATTCTCCGGCCGCTCCGGTGTCCGGCATGCCGTACTTGAAGTGTCTTTGCGCTACATATAGGCAAGTTCTTATCCATTTTCTGCAGTTTTAGGTTTCTCAAAACACATCCGAAATCTCTTTGCGAGAGGTCATTTGCCAATGAAGCTGATTGCGAAGTTGAGCCGTACCTTCCGTCCAGTGGCCGGCATCTCAGCGGCACTCATGTTCGCTGCCGGCGCGCACGCGCAAACTCCCGCTGCTACGCCAGTTCCCGCAGCACAAGCACCAGCTGCGGCGCCTGCTCCCGCAGCACAGACACCCGCGGCCGCTCCTGCACCAGCCGCACCAGCCCCCTTGGAGTTCCCCTGGAAGATCGGCCCCATGGCCGTCACCGGCTTTATCGACGGCTACTACAGCTACAACGCCAATCAGCCCACTGAGTCCGCCAATGGTCAGATCAATGATCTATATAACTTCAACGACAAGACGGATCAGGTCGAACTCAGTGCTGCCAAGCTCACGCTCAATCACGATCCGGCTCCGGTTGGCGCGCACTTCGATTTCATTTACGGCCGCACCAATGGTCTGGTCAACGCTGGTCTGCAGGGGAATTACATCGAGCAAGGTTTCCTCAGCCTCAAACCGGCCAAGGCCAAGGGGTTCGAGGCCGACTTTGGCAAGTTCGTCACCTCCGCCGGCGCAGAAGTTATCGAGGCCAAGGACAACTGGAACTATTCGCGCTCGCTGCTGTTCTCCTGGGCGATTCCATACACGCACTTCGGCCTGCGCACTTCGATGCCTGTTACTAAGACCGAAACCATCGGCGTTCAGGTGGTCAACGGCTGGAACAGCGTGACCAAGAACAATGGCTGGGCCACGATCGGCCTTACCAGTGCTTATACCCAAACCAAGTACACGTGGGATGTGAACGTCTACACCGGCCCGCAGAATTCGACGCCCGGGCACGGCTATCGCAATCTCTTCGACACGACCGTCCTGCTCACGCCCAACAGCAAATTCAACGCCTATATCAATGCCGACATCGGCGGGAACCACGACGCCAAGGTCGACGGCGTGGGTGACACCAACCGCAACACCTGGGAGGGCATCGCGCTTGCGGCCCACGAGCAGGTCAATGCCACGTCGGCCTTCGCAGTGCGCTACGAGAACTTCAACGACCCTGACGGTTTTGAAACCGGAACCGCGCAGCACCTTAATGAGATCACCGGCACGTACGAATACAAGGTGCCCAAGCTGCCGCAGGGCCTGATTTCGCGCTTCGAGTATCGCCGCGATATGTCGAACGAACCGGTCTTCCATCAGAACGCAACAGGCATGGTCGATCAGCAGTCCACCTTCACCATTGGCCTTATCGCCGTCTTCGCGCCGCATCAGTAACACGGCTGGCGTCTTTACGTGGTCCTCACGACGTCAACGTTAGGCTTCACAACATGGGAACGAACCAACCACCGGACGAAGGAGAATCGAATGGCAGAACAAAATGCACCTCAGATGCAGGCCACCTTGGGACTCACCGGGCTGACCAGCAACGCAATGGCGCTCATCGCTCCCGGCGCCTTTCTGTGGCTCACCTTCTACATCCAGGCCACCACCGGCACCACCTCGCCCAGCATGTGGATCGGCATCTTCGCCGCTCTGCTGCTGTGCCTGGCCACTGCCGTAGCCTACGCCGAGATCTCCAAGCTCTACCCTGGCACCGGCTCCAGCTACTACTACGCTGAGCAGGCCATGCTTTCGAAGGAAAAGGCCTTCAAATATGCGCGCGTCTCCAAGTTCATCGTGGGCTGGGGCTCGCATCTGTACTACTGGGTCTATCCCGGTGTGATGGTGGCTACTACCGGCATATTCGTCGGCTACGTGGTTGGCTTCTTGTTCCCGAACTTCCTCTCGGGCTCCAATCCCGGCCCCGTTTTCATGGGCCTGGTGGCCGTTGCCTTCTCCTTCTTTGTCGCATGGATCGCGCAGAAGGGCGCGGGCGCTTCTACCGCGGTCAATCTCGCCATCAACATCGTGCAGATTTCGGCACTGGTGGTCTTCAGCGTGCTCGCTCTCGGCTATCGCGCCAACCACCCCGCCGGCGCTCCGGCGTTCCAGTACGACGGCCAGACGCTTTCCACTTACACCTATCAGTTCGCCACGAACCCGAAGGACGGCTCCATCATGCGTGACGCCAGCGGCACACCGCTGCCGCTGCTCGACAAGGCCGGTAAACCCGTTCCCTTCACCATCGATTACCCCACCACCGACTCCAGCGGCAACTTCCTCACGCACAAGGATGCGGCCTCTGTAGTTGGCCTCCACCGCTTCAGTTGGATGTTTATCCAGGCGACGGTCGCGATCCTTATCCTGGTCGGCTTTGAATCGGTAACCTCGATGGGAGGCGAGGCGAAGAATCCAACCAAGCACATACCGATCGCTGTTATCGCATCGCTGCTGATTCAGGGGTTGATCTGTTACCTCTTTGAATATTTCGCAGCCAACTACTTTTTAAACTCCGGCTACACCATGCAGAGCGCGTCCAGCTCCGCTGCGCCCATCGGCGACATGATGATCATGGTCGGCGATGGACTGCTCGGTCAGGGCAATGGCAAGTACTTCATGCTGGTTGAGGCCTTCACCGTCTTCCTCGCCCTCATCGGCACCACGTTGAGCTGCATGAACACCGGAGCCCGTGTGACCTATGCCATGGGCAAGGACGACGAGGTCCCCGAGCACTTTGGCATGCTGCACGCCAAGTCGCTTACTCCGCGGCGCGCCATCTGGACACTGGCCGCCATCTCTGCCGTAATCGGCTGTGTGGCCGTTTCGCTCGCCTTCGGTGACGCCGGTGCGCCCACCGATGCCGCCATCGCCGCGCTGCCCCACGGCATCTTCTCAAACTTTGGCTACTCGTCGCATGCCACCATGGCCGCGCTGCCAAACTCCCTGCTCACCATTACCCTCACCTCCAACTTCGGCACGTTTATTCTCTACGCGCTGAGCTGCTTCCTGTGCATCGTGGCCTTCAACAAGCGCCCCGATTTCAACCCCGTCCGTCACCTTCTCATCCCCGGCTTCGGCCTGCTGGCGAACCTCACCTGCATGGCCTTCTACATCATTAGCCCCATGTTTGGCCTGGGCACCTTTAAGGAGCCGCTGCTGGCCCTCGGTATCTCAGCAGTCTGGGGCATCTACGGCGCGATTTACTTCCTGAAGGCTTCCAA
>JASIJW010000091.1:0-5295 GCA_030050035.1 Acidobacteriaceae bacterium
CGCTGACGCGCGGGTATCCGCTGGCTCCGCGTGCCGGCGAGCGCACCGATCATCCGCATCACGACGGGCTGTGGTTCAATTACAGCAACGTCAACGGCTACGACTTCTGGAACAACTCCGATGCCATTCCCGCGGCGCGCGAGCCGAAGATGGGCTCTATCCGCTTCGACAAAGTCGTCTCCAGCTCGAGCGGTGCGCATCGCGGCGAGCTTGTTACCAAGTCCACATGGATTGACGGCAGCGGTAAGGCCATTCTTGCCGAAACGACGCGCTTTGTGTTCGCCAGCCGCGGCGGCGTGCGCAGCATCGAGCGCACGGCCACGCTGAGGGCGCTCGATACCGCGGTTTTTCACGACGACAAGGATGGGTTGCTGGGGCTGCGCGTTGCGAGCTGGCTGGAATCGCCCAATGCGAAGGGCGGAAGCTTTACCGACGGCAATGGCCAGATCACCAAGGTGAGCGGCGCTTCGCCCGACGCGACCGGCGTTTACCTGACCAGCGAAGGCGTGAAGGGCGATGCAGCGTGGGGCACGCGCGGGCGGTGGTGTGCGCTGACTGGGCACACGGGCGATGATGTGGCGACCATTGCTATTTTTGACCACCCTGGCAATCCCGGGTATCCGACCTACTGGCATGCGCGCGATTACGGACTGTTCGCCGCCAATCCGCTGGGGCGCGACAATTTCGATCCTCACCAGCCGGCCATGAATTACACGCTCAATAAAGGCGAGACGGCAACGTTCCGCTACCTGGTGGTTTTCTATCCGCGCGCAGTGGCCGCCGCGGAGTTGAACCGCGAAGCGGATGCGTTTGCCAGCTCGTCGCGAGGGGAAAAACCGGGAAAATAACTGGACAAAACAGGCATCATTCGGGCTATAATTCGGCAACTTTCAACATTGCAATTTTTTCCCCAGAGACTGAGATTGGGCTGGGAGTGTGACCAGGCGAGCCGTCACTTCTCTAGAGTCTTTGTCTCCCCTGATTGCGACCGTCGATCTTGCGGTGCTGCACGCCTGCGCGTGGTTTGTGCTGGGCGTGGCAGGGCCGCGGGAGTGGCGCGCGAATCTGCACGTTTATGCTCACCTGCTGCCGTTGCTCTCAGTCGCCGCGATTGTCTGCTTTTCGTTGTGCGGGCTTTACCGCAACTGGTCGCTCCGGCCGGCTGTGAACCTGGTTGCGGCTCTGCTGGTGGCTGAGTGGCTTTATCTGACCGTCTGGATGTCGCTAAGCGGATGGGAGCCGAGCTGGGCGATTGCGCGCAGCGCGATTATCGGCTCCGCGGTGGTTCAGTTTTCCGGCCTTGTCGTAGTGAGGCTGTTGATCCGCGATGTGGTGCGCAGCCATCGACCGGTAGAGCGTGGAGTGATTGTGGCCGGCGATGCCAGCCGCGCGGAAGCGCTGCGGCAAAAGTTTGCGTCGATCTCTACGCAGTGGCTGAGGGTGGAGGCGTGCCTTGCGCCGGCGGAGTTTCTTGCTCTCGATGACGACGAGGTCCGCTGGGACACGGTGCTGGTGGATGAAAAGGTTGACGAAAAGACGCCGGTGCTGCGGCGGGCTTCGCGACTGGGCAAAACGGCGCTGCTGGTTCCCGGCCTGTTTGAGCTGTGGATGCTGGGCGCGCACACGGTGGAAGTGGATGACCTGCTGACGGTGCGGTTGAGCTCGCCGCATCTGCGCCCGGAGCAGCGCTCCATCAAGCGGCTGATCGATGTGGCGGGAGCGCTCGCGCTGCTGTTTGCGACCTCGCCCGTTCTGGCGCTGGCCTGCGTGCTGGTGAAGCTCACTTCGCGCGGACCGGCGCTTTACCGGCAGACCCGCGTGGGCGCGAATGGCCGCACATATTGCCTGTGGAAAGTGCGCACGATGGTGGAGAACGCGGAGCGCGAGACTGGACCTGTGCTTGCCACAAAGGCCGACGCGCGCGTGACGCCGGTGGGTCGCTATCTTCGCGCTACACGCATTGACGAGCTGCCGCAGTTGTTCAATGTGCTGGTGGGCGAAATGAGCCTGGTGGGCCCGAGGCCGGAGCGGCCGGAGTTTGTCCGCGTGCTCAAGGAGCGGCTACCGGGCTACGAGTTCCGGCTTGCGGTAAAGCCGGGAATCACGGGGCTGGCGCAGGTGTACGGGCGCTACTCGACGGCGCCGCAAGCGAAGCTGCGATTCGACCTGATGTATATCTACGGCTACTCGCTTCTGCTCGATATGAAGATTCTGTGCAAGACTGTTCTGACGGTGCTGCAGCCCGGCCAGGCCGAGGGCTGGAGCGCTGTAAGCGAAGATGAGGAGCGGGGCGGAGACTGGGCGCAGGAGCTGCTGGGGAGCACGCCGGTTGTGCCGGAGTAGCGGTTTTTGGGGTCGTCAAATGTGATTGCGTTGTAAATCCACGATCAGAAGCGGGGGTCGTGCAGTTAACGGATCAGTTGATTGCGCATTCCCTCAGAGCTAAAGCCCCGCTCTTTTAGTGAGTTGGTCCACGTACGGGCTGAAGCCCATACCCTTCGCGAACTTTGGTCCGTACCCTCGAAACTTCGAAACTGACCCCTTCACTTCGAAAGTGAGCCATTATCGCCGATTGCGGCTATACCCTACCCGGGTTACACTATGGGAGATGCATGTTCATGCGGCCCCGGGCGTGGGTTCAAAACGGACGAGCCTGGTCCTGCGTTTTTCTCTCGCGCTCACGCTGACTTATGTCGTTGTCACGCTGATTGCAGGGCTTCGCGCGCACTCGCTGGCGCTGCTGAGTGAGTCCGGCCACAACGCTTCGGACTTTCTCGCTCTTCTGCTTAGTTTCGTAGCTGTCTACTTTCATACGCGGCCCGCCGATGAGACGCGCACCTTTGGCTATCAACGGGCCGGCGTTCTGGTTGCGTTTATCAACGCGGCTACGCTCATTCTGATTGCGCTTTGGATCGCTGTTGAAGCTGTGCACCGGTTGTCGAGCCCCGTGCAGGTGCAGCCGCGGGTGATGATGTATGTGGCCGCGGCCGGCGTGGTGATGAACGGAGTAATCGCAGCCCTTTTGTGGGGCGTGGCGCGCGACGTGAACCTTCGCTCGGCGTTTCTGCACATGGCCGGCGATACGCTTTCGACGGCAGCAGTGATCGCCGGCGGCGCAGGCATCCTGATTACGGGCAAGAACTGGATCGACCCGGCTCTCTCTCTGGTGATTGCCGCGCTCATTCTGTGGTCGAGCATTGGGATCGTGCGGGAAACGCTGAACATTCTGCTGGAAGGCACGCCGCGCGGCATGCAACTGCCGCAGATCCGCGCGGGGATGGAAGAAGTGGAAGGCGTGATCAACGTGCATGATCTGCACGTCTGGTGTCTTGGATCCAATTCACGCGCGCTGGCCTGCCATGTGACCATTGCCGATATTCCGCCGTCAGAGAGCGCCTGCATCCTGAAGAAGCTCAACCACGTGCTGAGCGACCACTTCCAGATCAGCCACGCGACGATTCAGTTCGAGCACATCGGCTGCGGCGACCTGGAAGGCTGCGTGGTGCCTATAGAAGAGATGGCGCGCGAGGATGGACATAGTCACCATCATCACGGGCATTAGACAGGGGCCAGGTTTCAGGGGTCAGGGGTCAACACGGAAACCTGATCCCTGTAACCTGTAACCTGTACTTCAGGAGGTTCGCGCTTGCCCCGATTCCGCGTTGTTGCGGCTGCATTTTTCTGTCTGGTTTCTCCCGTTTTGCTGACTGCCGCGCCGCGCCCGGCGCAGACTTCCGCTTCTGCTCCGGAAGTTGCCGCAGCGCAGCTTGAGGCTTTGTCCGGCGAGTTCGTCAACGCGGGCGAACCGGATCTCCGCTACAGCCTTTATGTTGCGAACGGCGGGCTGGTTATCGAATCCGACCGGCTGGTGCCTACGCCGCTCGCGGCCATCTCGGCCACGGATTTTGCTTTTGCCGAGCCGCAAACGCATGTGCACTTTACGGTGGACGCGAGCGGGCACGCGCTGAGTTTTGTGTTTTCCACGCAGCCCGAGACTGTGTATGAGCGCACCGGCCCGGCGGTGCATCATGTTTTTCACGATTACCGGCGGTCTGAGGTGATGATCCCGATGCGGGACGGCGTGAAGCTGCACGCCGTGATCCTGAAGCCGGCAGACATTACTGCGCCGCTGCCGTTCCTGATGCAGCGCACGCCGTACGGCGTGGACGATACCAGATCCGGTTCCGATAACGATATGGTGGTCAAGCTGATCGACGAGTACCCGGACAACGATCCCTACCCGACGATGCGCGGCTATCAATTGATGACGAACGCGGAGATCTTCCGCGGCCGGTATTTGTCGGGCTTCGACAAGCCCACGGCGCTTGCGCCCGGCTCGATTTATGAATACAAGTTTTCGCTGCATGATGTGGACCATGTTTTTAAGGCCGGCCACACGGTGATGGTCGAGATCCAGAGCACATGGTTCCCGCTCTACGACCGGAATCCGCAGACATTTGTGCCCAACATTATGAAAGCAAAGCCAGCAGATTACCGGCCAGCGACCATCACTATTTACTCCGGCGCGGAGCACGACTCGGCGCTGGAGCTTCCGGTGATCGACGTGCCGGAGGCCAGCCGGTAGCGTGGTCTTTCCATGGCACGAAAAGCCCGGTCGCTGTTGTGGTCATTGATCGATTCAGAGAGCGAAACCTTTCTTTCGGGCCACGATCCAATGAGAGGGAATCCCTGAGTGTACGCTAAGGACAGCGGATAGCAGGGGCAGAACTCATCTTGATGTTACGAATCACAACCATTTTTGCCGCGGGTGCGCTGACGCTGAGCGCCGCACTTGCCACGGCCCAGGCCAAGCCGGCCGCGCCAAATGCACAGCCAAACTCGCAAACGGCGACCGTAGCCGATATTCACGTTCCACCCGCGCCCAAGCCGCTGCTGCCCGACGCATTTGACGGCTGGGTGCAGGCTGGCGCGCCTAAGCTTACCTCAGACCCGGCGCAGGCCGATGCCGCAGCGGCTGCGGCGCTGAAGGAATACAGCTTTGCCTACGCCGAGACAGCCGACTACAAGCGCGATGCCGGCGAAACCCTGACGATACGCGCGATGCGCTTTGAGGACGCGAGCGGTGCGTACGGCGCCTACTCCAGCTACCGGCAGAACGGCTGGCCGAAGGAGAATATCGGAGACGGCGCTACTTCATTCCACAATCGCGTGTTGTTCTGGAAGGGTGACACGATGGTCGATGCAAACTTTTCGAGCATCGGGCCGATGACCGCAGGCGGGTTGCGAGAGGTTGCCGCACAGATTCCGGAACCGATTGGCAACCGCGCGCTGCCG
>JASIJW010000729.1:0-3377 GCA_030050035.1 Acidobacteriaceae bacterium
CTGATTAGCCTGCCGCGGGCCGCGTCGTCACGATTGCGCCGTGGCTGATCAAAGCAAAAAAACCTTGAAAACAAACTGAAACGCCTCATCGGTTCATGGCACTATATTGCACAAAATACCATTGGCACTTCGTCAGCGCGGAGCTGAAGTGCGGGCTCAGCACGCAATTTGACGCGCAATTTGACACCCAAATAGCGAGAAAGGAACACCAACCATGCCCATCGAAACAACAACCACACCCATCGCTCAGAATCAGCTCGATCCAGAGCTTGCGAATTGGCTGAAAGCCCGCCAAGCCTCCCTCAACATCGTGAAAACCACCACGACGCCCAGTGGTCAAACCATCGATTGGGTACCCATCGCCAGCCAGCATCCCTCGGGCATCATCGCCACGCCTCCGCCTGCCGAGTTGGCGGGCGCGCTTTCCGCGGCGCCTTCTGATCGCATCGCAAAAGCCTCAACCTTTGAACTCGACGATCCCACAGTCGAGCGCGGTCCTGCAGGCACCGTTCCCATTCTCCGGCCGGATATTGCCCTCCTGTCGCGATTCTCCGGCGTCAAAGATCTCTACGTGAAACGCGGCGGCCTGTTGGTGAACAAATCACGTCCCAACCGCCAGCCCACAGACCCGAACCCGGCTGGATACTTCCACGGCACGGACAACCAGAACGGCACCTTCTACGGCTGGGATGGCTACCTGAACATGTGGGATCCGGCCATCAACATCCCCGCTGGTGGAAACGGCACCGACCACTCCATTCTTCAGGTATGGCTGCAGAACTACAGCACCAAAGTGACCCAGTCACTCGAAGGCGGATGGACGGTCGACCAAAGCCTGAATGGCGACACCCAGCCCCATGTCTTTACCTACTACACCACCAACGGCTACGCGAGCGATGGCGACAACGAAGGCGGCTACAACGCTCAGTACAAGGGCTGGATCCAGTACAGCAGCTCCGTCTTCCCCGGCATCCGCATCAACGGCACCAGCACCTTTGACGGTGAGCAGTTCGAGATTTCCATGAAGTTCCAGCTCTACAAGGAGCCGAACTCGAGTGACGTGAATTGGTGGGTTGCGGTCCAGGGCATCTGGATGGGCTATTATCCGGCCACGCTCTACAAAACCGGACTGGCTTCCGAGGTGCAGTGGTGCGGGTCCGGCGGCGAGGTCTTCTCCAGCCTTGGCAATCCAGAGCAGACCACGGATCAGATGGGCAGCGGATTCCAGGCCAGCGGCGGATGGCAGAAGTCCGCTTACCTGCGCGACCTGCGCGTCCAGACCGACATGAATGGAACCATGGCCGAGAACGATGGCTTTGCCACAACCGATGCGGCTGCACCGGGCGGCGCTGACCCCTACACCATCGCGCTCGATATGGAGAGCGGCTCCTCATGGGACAGCTATTTCTTCGTTGGCGGTCCCGCGGCCCCGCCCAAGCCCGCGGAAACCTTCGATGAAATCATCTTCAACATCGAGACCGGAGGAGATGATTTGCGCGGAGATAGCTCGGCGACTGTGACGGTTGCCTTGCCGGGCGGCAATCAGACCTTCACCCTGAAGGCGGAGAGCGATCCAGGATGGGGCAACAACACGGACCACATAAAATCGTTCACCCTTTCCGGAGCGCCGCAGCCGCTTTCGAGCTTCGGCAACATCACTATCACGCTGACTTCGCACAATGGATTTCTTGAGACGGACGACAATTGGAATATCCAGAGCGTGCTGGTGACTTTGAGTGGCTCGTCGGGAGGGGCTACGCTCATGTCGAAGAGCGGCAACCCGCTGGCCAGGCTAACCGGGAGCGTCCCCAGCGTTACTCTGCACGCGTGAAGCTGCTTGGGCCAAACCAACTGTAGTGGGGGCCTCCCGGCCCCCACTCACATTTGCTGTCAACCCCTGCATCCCGAAAGATACGAACGATCTCTATGAAAATAAAAGCCTAAAATTCTTCCCAAACACTGCGCGCAATTTGCCCTGAAAACACTATCCTTCTCTCAATCGGGAATAGTGTACGGGTGCCCCACCCTTAGCGCGCTTTTGCGCTTAGGGCGGGAAAGCACGAACGCCACTCACCGAACCCGCGAGGAGCGTTAAGTCATTGATTCCAAAATAGCTGATGACAACCCATTGCGGATCAAATAGATACGGCGAGCCTGCGGCCGTAACCCGCATAGAGTCAAATAGATGCTCTCAGATGAGGGGGTGGGGGCAATTCACTCGCCGAGCCCTACTCGCCGAGCATGATCCGCTGAATCCGCGAGGCGCGGCCCGTCTGCGGCTCGCACTCGATGAGCGCGCCGCACATCTTCGGATTGCCCTTTGCCGCTTCGAACTTGCCCGGCATCCCGGTCAGGAACCTGTGCAGCACCAGGTCCTTCTCGACGCCGATGATGCTATCGTAGGGTCCGCTCATGCCAACGTCGGTCTGGAACGCGGTGCCGTTGGGCAGGATGCGCTCATCGGCGGTGGGCACGTGCGTATGCGTGCCGAGAACAGCGGTCACGCGGCCGTCGAGATACCACCCCAAAGCGACCTTCTCGCTGGTCGCCTCGGCGTGGAAATCAACGACGATGACCTTGGCTTTGATTTGACCGAGCAGCGCATCGGCGGCGCGGAAGGGATCGTCGCTATTGCCCATGAACACGCGGCCCTGAAGGTTGATGACGGCATAATCCACGCCGCTTGCGGTCGTGCCTTCATAAACGCCAAAGCCGGGCAGGCCGGGCGAAAAGTTCGCCGGCCGCAGCACGCGGCGAGGGCGCTCATGGCTCTGGGCCGGAACTGATTTCAGATAATCGCCCAGTTCCTTCTTGTCCCAAACGTGGTTGCCGGTGGTCTGCACGTCTGCGCCCCAGTCGAAGATCTCTTCGGCGATCTGCGGCGTAACGCCGAAGCCGCCAGCCGCATTCTCAGAGTTGATAACCGTCAGCTCCACGTTGTGCGTCTCGCGCACGTGGTCAAGATGCTCGTGCACAATGCGCCGGCCGGCACTCCCGAAAATGTCTCCGACAAAAAGAACGTTCAAGAATGGCTCCCAGCGGGGTTAGCGTTGTTAGCGGCGTTAGCGGTGCTAGTGGTGTTAGCGGTGTTAAACGTTAGCGGCGTTAGTGTTGTTGGCGGCGTTAGCTGTGTTAGTAGCGTTAGCGGTGCAAGTGGTGCTCCAGCACAAGTCGAACCACCAACACGATGTCATCCTGAGCGAGTTTGCCGCAGGCAAACAAGTCGAAGGACCTGCGGTTGCTTTTCGCTAATCCACCACAACATTGGGTGCCCCATCCTTGGCGCGTTGTTGTTTTTGCGCCAAGGGTGGGAAACCACGAACCCGGATCAACCCGCGTTTTCTGTTCCCTGTTCCCTGTTCCCTGTTCCCTGCTCT
>JASIJW010000730.1:0-22005 GCA_030050035.1 Acidobacteriaceae bacterium
ACCAACCCGAACATGCGCGACGGCATGACCCAGGAATACAACCTTAACGTGCAAAACGCGCTCTCGGAGAATTGGTTGTTGCAGACCGGGTACGTCGGCACCCAGTCGCAACATCGCTCCGGGCAGTGGGAATTCGATCAGGCGCTGCTGGCCAGTCCCACCAATCCCGTCAATGGCGAGACGAGCAATTCCATTAACAACGTCACGGCCAGGCTGCCATACCAGGGCATCGGCGAAGGTTCGCTCTACACCGATTCGATCTTCATCGGCAGTTACAATGCGCTGCAGATAAGCCTGCGGCGGCGCCTGCAGCACGGACTCGAACTCCAGTCCAGCTACACGTGGGCGAAGAATCTGGATGAAGTGAATGGAGAGGTGGGAACCGATGTTTATGAGCTGCAGCTACCGACCAATGATCAGCGCAACCTGCGTAAAGCCTCGTACGGGCCGGCCGGCGACGATCGCGATCAGCGCCTGGTGGCCGATTTCAACTGGACGGCGCCGCGCTGGAGGTTCGGTCCTTCGCTCGCGCAACGCGTCTTTTCCGGATGGCAGTTTTCCGGCGTCGGCGTAATCCAGTCGGGAATCCCTCTCAGCGTCTTTGACAGCAACGCGGGCTCCGTGTACGGACTGCTCAGCGGCGAAGTGCGGGCGCAGCGCACCGGCAGCTCCCCGAAAACGCACGGGGCGATGTTTACCCGCGTCATAAACGGTTACCTCGATCCCGCCGCATTTACCCGCGCTCCGGAAGCGCCATTCGGAACCAGCTTGGCCGATCAGGACTTTGGCGACAGCGGCGTCGGTTTCCTGCGCGGACCGGGCCAGCACAGCATGGACCTGGCGGTAGAGCGCGCGTTCCCTGTGACCGAAACCGGTGCGCTGCGTCTGCGCGCGGAGTTCTTCAATGCCACAAATACTCCGCAATTCGGCAATCCCAACACAAATCTTGGATATGGCGACCCCACGCAGCTGAATCCGGTGGCCAGTCCGTCGTTCGGGCTGATCACGAGCACCGTCACCGCGCCGCGCATTGTTCAGTTCGCGGTGCGGTATGTCTTTTGAGCTTCGGCAGAATATGAGTTACCAAAATTCGCGGAAAGGATGACGCAGCATGAGCGTTCATGCAACGATGACGAATTTCCAGGAGCCTCCGGCGGTGGAAGATCGCTTTCAGGATGAAGCGCCGCCGTTGACCATGAAGGAGACGTTCTTTCCGCTGGGTTTCCCCCTGCTAGTTCGCACCAACTCGAATGAGGTGCTGCGCCAGTGCGCCGGCAAATGGGGAATGTTTGCACGGCGGGTGCACGACCGGCCGATCGAAGCCGATATTCACGTGATCGAGGCTGATTCGCTCGAATGCCCTCCCGCGACGAAGTGCCACTTCATGGGCAACGTGCTCGTGATGGTAGCCGATACCCGGAATGTCTGCATTGTGGATTTTCCTTGGGGCAAGACGCGCATGGTAATCTCGACCGCGGCGTTGCACCATCCCCACTACTTCAATCAGACGTTTCTCGAAGCCGCGGCCGCGTGCCAGCTGAGTACCCGGTTTGTGACGGCAATTCATGCCGCGTGTGTTGTGCTCGACGGACGCGGTGTGCTGTTGTGCGGCGACTCCGGCGCGGGCAAGACATCTCTCTCCTATGCCTGCGCGCGTGCAGGCTGGAAGTTTGTCGCCGATGACACCAGCTATCTTCTCCACAACGAAACCACCCGCCGAGTGATCGGCAATTTCCATCGGGTGCGCTTCCGTCCCTCGGCCGCCGAGCTGTTCCCGGAGATCGCGGATGCCGAGATGACACCGCGGATGTTCGGGAAGCCATCCGTCGAGCTGCGCACGGATTCGATGGAACACGTGCGCACAGCGGACGGCGCGCACGTCGATTTCGTTGTATACCTCAATCGCCGGCATCCTGGTCCGGCTGAGCTGGTTCCATACAGCAAGGACGCGGCGAGGAAATACATGCGGCAGGTGTTGTTTGGCACTCCGGAGACCAAAATCATCCGGTATGCGGCGATCGAACGCATACTGACGGCCGAGGTTCTTGAACTGCGTTATCAGTCGCTCGATCTTGCCGTGCGGAGACTCGAACAGTTGGTCCGCGAGGGGCAGTGATGCCCGACAGCGTTGCGACAAAGCCGCTTCCTGGGCGGCGCCTGTTGGAAGGGTGGGTTCAATACCGGGAGCTCAGCCGCGACTTCTGGACCTTCTTCGTCGCCGCGCTGTTTTACGAGGCCGGCTTCGGCCTGTATTTCTTCCTTTTCAATCTGTACCTGCTGGATTTTCATTTCGACGAGAAGGCCATCGGGCTGATCAACGGAGCGCTCTCTCTGGGTCTGCTTGTGAGCACGTTGCCCGTAGGGCTTTTGAGCCGCAAAATCGGAAACCAGCCGTTGCTGCTGTTCTGTTTTCTCGTTGCCCCAATTCTGGGCGTGTTGCGGACGATGTGGATGTGGGAGCCCGCGCAAATCGGGCTCGCGGCCGTTGCGGGTCTGGTGATGTCCATCTGGACCGTCTGCTTTCTTCCCGTCAGTGCGTCGTTCACTTCCGAGAGCAATCGTACATCGGCCATCGGACTCATCTTTTCTGTTGGGATCGGCGCCACGGCGCTGGGCTCCGGGGTGTCTGGCTATTTTTCGAACTGGGTTGGCGCGCTCAGCCCAGGGTTCGGTCCGGCGGAGGCAAAACGCATCGTTCTCCTCACCTCCTGCGCTGTCGCCGCGCTGGGAACGCTGCCTCTGCTGCGGCTGCCAAATCGCGGTCCAGCCCCGCAGGCCGGACCTGCGCCGCGCGTGTGGGATCTGAGGCTTCTGCGCAATTCATTCCTGCGCCGCTACCTGCCTTGCATGGCGATCTGGACCAGCCTGCTGGCAGCGTTTACGCCCTTTGCCAGCATCTATTTCGCTCAGCAACGTCACATCCCGCTCACCCGCATCGGTCTGACCTTCTCCCTCAGTCAAATGGCGCAGCTTGTGGCAGGACTACTGATCCCGGTAATCGTGCGTCGACTCGGAATGCTGAAAGCGATACTCGCCACCCAACTGGGAACCGGGCTCTTGCTGATTGGTTTGGTCGCGGGGCAGGACGCATGGTGTCTTGCGGCCTTCGTGATGTATTCGGCAACCCAGTGGATGAGTTCCACTGCCATTTACACACTACTGATGAACGTCATACCGGAAGCCGACCGGTCCGCTGCTTCCGCAATGACCATGTTTTCCAATTCTCTGATGACGGCATGCGCCACATCCGCAGCGGGCGCGCTGCTGGTACGCTTCCACTATGCTCGTGTGCTGACGAGCATCGCAGCTCTGGAAGCCGCCCTGGCAATCCTGTTCTGGCTGCTAATGCAGCCCCGCCGGCGGAGCCTGACCGTATCGGAAGCAGCGTTCTGTGTCGGTAGCGTTACTGATTATTGAAGAAGTGCAGAAGGACTTGTTCGTCATGCTGGCTCAGGTTCGCCCGGACCCGCATGTGCCGCACGATGGTTCCGGTGATTCGTGGCGAAAAGCCCTCTGGAGCATTGTGGCAACGCACGCAGTTCTGCTCGAAAACGCGCTGACCTTCCTCCTCCGTGTTCTGGTTTTGCGGAGGGGTTCCGTGTCGAACCACGCTATTCTCTGTGTGATTCTGCAAGGCCAACAGCGGCGCGGCAACCACCAGAGCCGATCCGAGCGCGAGGCAGCAGGCAAAGTTTCGGCGATTCATCACAAGCCTCCTTTCCAGGCGGGGAACAAAAACCGATAGACGATGCCAGTCTCCCAAATGTTGGTGTTGCCGGCGGTCGAGAATTGCCGGGAGTAGCTGGTGAGGATCCGCGTATTGTGCGGAAGGTTGTAGTCGAGCGCGAAATCGGCTCGCTGCGTGTTCACCAGCGGCAAACCATCGCTGGCGAGGTTGTCGATGCGAAAGGTCTGCTGCATGCGAAAGACGGGTTCGATGCGCCCGGCGAGACTCTCAAGATTGCCGAAGGCAAAGGGCCGTGAGTCGGCCTCGAACCAGTAGCCGTATGCATGCTGTCCGCGCGCGGTCTCCGAACGAAGCCGGAAGCCGGCATCTTTCGTCGCCCACCACAGATGCGCTCCAACGAAGTTCTCGTGCGTTCCCTGCAACAGGCGACCGTACGATGCGCCTACTTCGAGCCGTTTCTCGGGGAAGTAAAAGCTGCCGCGGAAGCCGGAGGAACGGTCAGCCTTGAACTGCGAGTTGCCGCTGCTCGCCGAAAACCAGGCGGCATAGCTGAAGGAGGAACGGGCGTGGCTGAACAGCGAACCGTGCAACTGACCGCCCAGCCCGGCGCCGCCGTTCATCAGGCCTAGAGGCTCCATCAGCGGCTCATCCTGGTAGTTGCTGATCCAGATCGGCGTCAGGCGCTCGTTGTATGTTCCGAAGGGCAACAGAAAGCTGCCGCCGATAATTGTCAGATGAGGGTTGACCAAAACATCGCCCTGGAGATAGGTGAGCGTCACGAAATGCGAGTGGTCATAGCCGCTCGTACCGGGTGTAAAGAATTCCAAAAGCGAAGCGCGCGATTCGATCAGCAGGTGCTGACCGAGAGGCACCGCGGCCAGCGGCTCCGCAACCGGGATATAGGTCGTGTTTCCTCCGGTGGTGTTCGTCACAAAGCCGGTCCCCCCGGACAACAGGGGTGCATCCTGCGCCGGGGACAGGAGCGCAGCACCAAAAACGAGCATCAATGTACCGCGGACAGCGCGGGGAAAAAAGGAAAGTCTTCGCCGCATGCCTTCTACGCTAATGACGACGAATCGGCGGATTGTCAGTGGGCGGTCTTTTCTTTGTCAGTGGGTTGTAATGCACGCGCACCGGATTCGGCGTCTTCACTGATGGGGCTCCGATTTGTGGCTCTCTTTAGGGTTTTCGACTGTGCGCTTAGCTACGGCTCAGACAATTGACGTTCAAAATCCTAGGTACGCTTGAGCAGCAAATCAGTAAACGATGTTCGCCTCTTTCTTGGCTGAGATACAATGGCGGCCATGACGCGGCGGGCATGGTTTGGATTGTTCCTCTCGATTGCTTTTTGCACCGCTGCGACCGCGGCCCAACCCGGCAAGCAGGACGGGGCGAACGAGATTGCAACCGCCCTGCGAGCAAGGAATTACACCGCTGCACTTGAACTGCTGGGGCCGAGGTTGCGGCAGTCTCCGGGCGATGCTCAGTTGTGGACCTTCGAAGCGCTTGCCTATTCCGGACTCGGACGAAAGACCGAAGCTCTCGCGTCGTATCGAAAAGCTTTGAAGATAGCGCCTGAGTATCTCCCTGCGCTGGAGGGCGCCGCACAACTGGAGTACGAGTCTGGGGGCGGCGACGCTGAGACATTGCTTAAGCGGATCGTCAAGCAGCTTCCCGACGATCCGACCGCACACGGCATGCTAGCCTCACTGGCCCTGCGCAGGAATGACTGTGCGGAGGCAGTGACGCAATTCGAGCAATGCGGTCCCCAGCTTGAGTCCGAGCCTTCGGTCATGCGCAACTATGGGATTTGCCTGGCAAAGCTCGAACGCTATGACAAGGCCGAAACAGTCTTCGAACGGCTGATCGCACAGCCCGATGACGATTCGCACGACGTCGAGCGGCTTGCGGCAATCGAGCTTGCGCTCAATCGGCCTGCCGAGGCGTTGCGCACGCTTGGACCGGCTCTGGCCAATCATCCCTCGCCCGTCGTGCTGGCGCAGGCAGCAGAGGCATACGAGGACCAGAAGAACACTCCGAAAGCAGTGAGTTTGCTGCATCAGGCCATTGTCGAAAATCCTCAGGATACCGACCTCTATCTGCAATTTGCCGACGTCGCTTTTGTGCACCAGTCGTTTCAGGTTGGTGTAGACATGCTAACGGCGGGGATGCAGCAGATTCCTGATGCAGCGGCACTTTACGTGGCGCGCGGCGTACTGTATGTGCAACTGGCCGACTACGATCATGCGGAGTCCGACTTCGAACAGGCTGAGAAACTGGATCCGCAGTCGACCATCAGCGAGGCTGCTCGCGGAATGGTTGCCGAGCAGCAGGACGATCTGGATAAGGCGCTGGCTGTGGTGGGCGAGAGGCTGCGTGAACAGCCCAATGATCCTATGCTGCTTTCCGTGGAAGCCGACATCCTTGTGCAGCGTAATCCCGAAGTTGGCAGCCTGGAGTTCGAGCGCGCAATTGCCGACGCGCGGCGGGCCTCGGAATTGCAGCCGGAGATGACCGACAGCCTGGATCTTCTCGCAAAGCTCGATTTGCAGGCTGACAACAATCAGCGTGCGGTCGATGAATCGCGCGAGGCGCTGCGCCGAAATCCTGACGACCAGTCTGCGATCTATCACCTTATAGTCGGATTGCGGCGGACCGGACATAAAGAAGAGCTGCCTGCCCTTTTGCAACGGCTGGCAGAATTGCGCCAGAAGGCAACTCTCGAAGAAGGCGAGCATAATCGCTACAAGCTCATCGAAAAGGCCGGCGCCGGCGATGCCGCGGGGAAATGATCCGGCGCGGTCGGCATGGTGCCAGACGAGAACTGAAGACGACGTAATACCTAACGGGGCCTCATGAAGATTACACGCCGTTCGTTTGTCACCGCAGCTACCAGCACAGTTTTGTTTCCTACCGAGTGGATGGCTCTCGCACAGCAGCAAGGCATCGCCTCCCGTGAAGTCCGGCCTCAAGCTCGTCCCCCCGCCTCGGGCCGCCCGTTCAATGCACACTTTGTGAACGTGGCTCACGAAGCCGGACTGCGTATACCGACCATCTACGGCGGCATCGACAAAAAGAAGTACATCCTTGAAGCCAACGGCTGCGGGTGCGCTTTTATTGACTACGACAACGACGGCTGGATGGATATTTTTCTGCTTTGCGGCACGCGGCTTGAGGGAGCTCCGCCCGAAGCAACAAACCGCTTATACAAGAACAATCGCGATGGAACATTCACCGACGTGACGGATAAGGCCGGCCTGCGCGCCGTGGGATGGGCTAATGGTGTTTGCATTGGCGACTACAACAACGACGGATTTGAGGATATCTTCTGCACTTACTATGGGGAGAATCGTCTTTACCGGAACAACGGCGACGGAACGTTTACCGATGTCACGCGCGAGGCGGGGCTGCTGCGAGGCGAAACGCGATGGGGCGCCGGTTGCAGCTTTGTTGATTACAACCGCGACGGTCATCTTGATCTGTTTATCTCCAATTACATCCGGTTCGATCTCGCCAAAGCGCCCGTGCCCGGCGCAACCTCCACTTGTAACTGGAAGGGAATCCCCGTCAACTGCGGTCCGCGCGGCCTTCCCACCGGACGGCATCTGCTTTACCGGAACAACGGCGATGGCACCTTCACCGACGTAACCAAGGAGAGCGGCATTGCCAAGGCCACCGAAAGCTATGGCATGACCGTTGTGGCAGCCGACTTCGATGAGGACGGATGGACCGATATCTTCGTGGCCTGCGACTCGACGCCGAGCCTGCTGTTTATGAACAGCCACGACGGCACGTTCCGCGAAGAGGGTGTACTGCGCGGCGTGGCATTAAGTGAAGATGGCATGGAGCAAGCCGGGATGGGCGTCGGCATCGGCGACTACGACCTGGATGGCCATCTGGATCTCTTCAAAACGCATTTCATGGACGATACGCCAGGCATCTATCGCAATGATGGCACCGGCAACTTCGACGATCGTACGCGCGCGGCGAGAATTGGCGTCGAAACCCGTTTTGTAAGCTGGGGCACCGGCTTTGCCGATTTCGACAACGACGGGTTCCCAGATGTACTCATCGTCACCGGCAATGTTTATCCGGAGGTCGAGCGCACACTACCCGACTATCCGTACAAGAGTCCGTGCGTTCTGTTCAGGAACCTCGGCAATGGCACCTTTGAGGAACTCGGCGCCGAGGCCGGGCCGGGAATCATGGAGGCCCATCCGGGAAGAGGTTGCGCTTTCGGCGACTTTGACAATGATGGCGACGTCGATGTCGTCATCATCAATATGAATGAGCCGCCCACGCTGCTACGCAACGATCTCTCCGGCCAGCAGAATTGGATCAAGATTTTTCTCGAGGGCGTCAAGTCGAACCGCAGCGCCATCGGAGCGCGCGTACTCGTCCACTACGGAAATAAGGTGCAAGCTCAGGCACGGGTGAGCCAATCTAGTTACTACTCATCCAGCGATCCGCGCCTGCACTTCGGACTCGGCGAATCAAAGACAGTCGATGTAGAGATCTTTTGGCCAAGCGGACTGCACGACCACCTTAAGCAGATTCCTGCCAATCAACTGATCACTGTTCGCGAGGGCGTGGGGATTGTGAAGAATCGCGGTTGGAATCGCGATTCCTTGTGATATATGAGGTTTGCTTCCTCGGAGCAGATGCTGCGTGTTTTCCAGGCTGTCCGTGTGATTCATTCTCCGAGTTGCCCTTCGGCACTCCCGCGTCCACTTTTAGATTGAGATTCTTCCCCAACTTTGGTTAGTACATCTGACCCATTGCCTGTCCTTCTTGCTGGGTCGAACATTGCCGGTGCAACAAATTTCGCAATTTGGCAAGGGGATTGCGCGCGGGGCGCTTCTCAAGAAAAACAATCTTTTTCCTGCTGCGGGTAAACGTGTACACAGTCCCCTTCACCTTCACCGGTAGCCAATTCAGGAGGCACGCAATGCAGGCAAGAAGAGCGCTCAGATTCTATGCATGGCTGTTGCTGATCTTGTGTTGCACATCGGCAGCCTTTGCGCAGTTCACCAGCAGCGTGCAAGGGGTCGTGCAAGATCCAACCGGGAGAGCTGTTCCGGGTGCTGCGGTCCGCATCGTAGACCAGAACACGCAGGTCGCTCAAGCCACAACTTCCGACACCTCCGGCAACTTCCGTTTTGTGAACCTGGCGCCGGCTCCGTACAAGCTCACGGTCGAGGCGAAAGGCTTCGCCAAGGCTGAAGCTGACATCGCCCTGGAGACCGAACAAACCGTCAACCTGCCCATTACGCTGAAAGTCGGGGAAGTCAGCGAGAACGTAGTCGTCACCACCCAGGCTCCGGTGATCGACACGGCCGACAGCCGCAATCAAATGACTCTGGAAAACTCCGCCGTCGCGGAGCTGCCGGTGCAGGGCCGCAATATGGTCACACTCACCACGCTGGCGCCAGGAGTCTCTGGTTTGGGAACCATGGGCGGTGGCGAGCCCGGCTCGGCCGGCACACCGGGTTCGGCCCCGGACAACTATTCGACCGAAACCCAGGTGGACGCGAGCGCCAACGGCCAGGGCCAGATGTCGAATATGTACGTCGTTGACGGCTTGGACGTGACCAGCGGCATTCGCCAGGGAGTGTTAAACCTGACGCCCAACCCCGATTCCATTCAGGAAGCCGCCGTTCAGGTGAACACCTATTCAGCGCAATACAGCCGCGCTACGGGCGTACAGGAAGTGATGACGACCAAATCAGGTTCGGATCAATTCCACGGTTCGGCGGCCGACTGGTTCTACACCGAGCAGATGTGGGCATTAACCCATTTCTCGGGACCGAAATACCTGCCATTCCGCAGCAACAACATGTCGGGAGCCATTGGCGGGCCGATCATTCCGCACCACCAGCTGTACGGTTTCTTTGCGATTGAGCCACTGCGCTCGGCGACAACGGCAAGCGGCGCGCTTTCCTTCCCCGATCCGGCATTCCTCAGCTTTGCGCAGAACACCACCGGGCTTCCTTTCCCTCTCGCGAATACGGTGGGAACCAAGATCATGAGCACTTACGTTCCTGGGCACCTGGCCGACGTTACGCAGATCGCGAACGCACAGCAATACTTTGGCAACACAGCGGGCGGAACTCCTATATGCTCAGCGGAGCCGGCTGAGGTCGATGACATTCCCTGCAGTACGGAGATGTTGGACTCAGGTAACTACACCGCTACGTCCTTTCGCAATGGGACCCAGTGGTTCGTGCGCGTCGACAAGGATTGGGCGAAGGACAGGATTTACGGGAGCGTCTATCGCACCACGCTGTCCTACGGCACGCCGGTGGCGGTTTCCGCCTTCAACGGTGGTAACAACAACTATGAACGCGCGTTCCAGTTCAACTACGTGCATCAATTTTCTTCGACCTGGATCAATGAAGGCATTTTCGGCGTGAGCCGCGTTCAAGGCTTAGAGGGCCTGAACGCTCCGAACTACTCCGTTCCCGATGTCAGCGTAACCGGAGTGGGTCTCGGATACGGAACCGGATTCGCGCAGGGCGACTTCATCCAGAACAACTACCACTGGCGCGATGTCTTAACTCACGTTAAGGGCGCGCACACGTTAAAGTTCGGCTATGAAGGCTGGTACGGAAACGATGTAGAACCCTTCCAGGGGCCGTGGTCCCAGCCCACTTTCAGCTTCGATAACCTGCTCGACCTGGCGGAGAGTACCCCGGAGTCGGAAAACCACGTGTATTACAACCCCACGACCGGCCAGGCGCAGTTGTGGTCGTGGGATGCGGCTTCCCGAACCTGGGGTGTATTCGCAGAAGATACATGGAAGACAAAAAAGAACCTTACTCTGACCCTGGGTTTGCGCTGGGACGATAGTGGCAACCCGTGGTCCGATAGCAGTAGTACGGTATTCGGGAACTTCTACTTTGGGGCAGGAACCACAATGGGGGACCGGATTGCAAGCGGGTATGTGAAGGCTACGCCGAAGGCCCTGGAGGGCGCAGTCACCGATTTGTGGAGTCCGCGAATCGGCGTTGCCTGGGACGTGTCCGGGAGGGGTAACACGGTGGTGCGTGGCGGATTCGGCATCTTCAACGACTGGCTGACGCAGGCAAACGTGCAGGAGGAGTTCCGCGGCAGTCCGCCTGGTGAAGTCGAACCGACATTTAGCGCGGCGGCTCTGGACCCAACGCCCGGAGCACCTTCTCCATACTTCAACCTGGGTAGTGGAAACACGCCCCCGTTCGGCTTTAACACGGCGGGCGACTACCCTCCATTGTGTGCATCGCCCCCCTGCCTGAATGCCGCGAATGGAATTGCGGGGGCTAACGTCTCCATCGGCGGCCTCAATCCCCACCTGGAATCGCCTAAAGCCAACATCTGGTCGGCGACGGTGCAACAGAAGGTCGGGAGCAATTATTCGGCCAGCGTCGGTTATGCGGGATCTCACGGCTACAACATGGTTGGAGGTGGGGATACGGCGGGCATCGTCAGCTATGGCCAGACCATCAACGCCTATGCCCTCGACTTGTACGAGCACAACAGCATGACGCCGACACGGTTCAATCCCTACTTCGGCTCGATCGTCTACACCACCAACGATCGCTACAGCAACTACGAGAGCGTGTTCTTCGACTTCAATGGACGCTTCTCCCGCGGCGGCTTTATTGACGCGTCGTATACACGTTCGCGGTCGCAGGACGACGCCAGTAACTATCCCGCCGAGGTGACTCCAAGTACGTTTTACGGGCCGTCTCCCTGGGATGTGCCCAATCGTTTCTCCCTCACTACGAACTATGAACTTAGGGGACTCAACGACGGGCATGGCATCGTCGGGCGGGCCACAGGAGGATGGGGAGCCAGCGGAACCACTGTCTTCCAATCCGGCTATCCGCAGTTTGTCAGCAACCAAGCTGGATTTGTTGCGCTGTGCGCTGACGGGACCAACTCGAGCGATAATCCGTCGGGATGCCCGACCGCGTCCAATGTCATGCAAGCGGCCTTCGGCCCGAATAGCGGCGACTACAACGTCGACGGCGAGAGTGGCAACACGCTGGCTAGCGTGGTCACCGGAGGGCTCGATTACCCGAATGTCACCAGCTACACTCAGGGACACTCAAAGAGCGCTTTTCTCAGCGGAGTGTACACTTCCGGGCAGTTCACGACGCCCACGTTTGGGACTGAGGGCAATGAGAAAGCCATGCAGTTCCGTGGTCCGAATTATTTCGACACCGACCTGAACATCTACAAAACCACAGCCATTACGGAGCGGGTTAACTTTCAGATACGCTTTGAGTTCTTCGACCTCTTCAACCGCGTGAACCTCACCGGGTTTGACAGTAATCTGGCCGACGAGGGAGGCACTTTCGGCAAGGCAACGGCCCAGCAACTGCCGCGCTACTGGCAGCTTGCCGGGAGGTTTACGTTCTAAGCTTTGCTTCAACTGGGTCAATGTGTCCTGCTGCCTGTGTCCAGGCAGCAGGACTTTCCTGTTTTACCCGTAAGCGATCAGGACTTCAGTGGCCCGCTCGCTCGGCACGGCTGCGCCAGCCGGTGAGAAGAGAGGCCGCAGCAATGGATACTCGAGCCATGCACCGGTGGTGTAGGACATTTGCGGTTCTGGCGATCGCGCTGCAGCTTCCTTACGCTGCAGCGCAAAGTGGCGACCGCATCGAGCCGATTGCCGCGGCATTGCACGCCGGCCAATACGCAAAGGCGCTCGAAATGCTGCGGCCGGCACTTGAGGCATCGCCGGGCGATAGCCGCCTGTGGGCGATGCAGGGCGCCGCCCTGACGGGCGAGGGCGACACAAAGCGCGCGCTGGCCTCTTACCGGAGCGCGCTGAAGATCGCGCCTGATTACCTGCCGGCCCTGCAGGGCGCGGCGCAGATCGAGTTCGACATGGCCAGCCCCGACGCGATTCCACATCTCGAGCGCATACTGCGTCAGCGGCCGCAGGACGAGATCGGCCACGGCATGCTGGCGGTGCTCGAGTATCAGCAGGGCAACTGTTCCGAAGCCGTTAAACACTTTGAAAAGACCGGCCCGCTATTTGACGGCAAGCCAGGAGCGCTGCACGCCTATGCGATATGCCTGGTTCGCGTTCATGAGCCGGATCAGGCCATTCCTCTGCTGCAGCGCGTACTGGAGCAGAACCCCAGTGACGAACGGGAGCGGCGCTTGCTCGCCTCCTTACAATTGATGACGCAGAAGCCGGAAGACGCCCTCGCCACGCTTGCGCCGCTGCTGTCCGGGACGGCCGACGCTGACGCGCTCGATCTTGCATCGGCAGCTTATGAGGATGAGCACGAAACCGACAAGGCTGTCGACTCACTGCGGCAGGCCATCGTTCTCGATCCGAATGATATCCAGTTTTATGTGGATTTTGCTGCCATGGCGTCGGCGCATCAGTCGTTTCAAGTTGGAATCAGCGTGGTCAACGATGGCATCGGATTGCATCCCGACGCTGCGGCGCTCTATTTCGCTCGCGGGGTGCTGGATGTGCAGCTTGCGCATTACGATATGGCACAATCGGATTTTGAGACCGCCTATCGCCTCGATCCCAATCAGTCGCTTAGCACGGCTGCGCTTGGGCTGGCGGCCGTCCAGCAAAACGATCTCAATCGCGCACTAGCGACTGTGGAAGAACGGCTGCAGCGCAGGCCCAACGATCCGGCCCTGCTTTATCTTCAGGCCGACATCCTGTTGCAGAGTGGCGCCGAACCCGGCACTCCGAATTTTCGAAAGGCGATGCAGTCGGCGCAGAGCGCAGTCAAATTGGGCCCGGAACTGGGACCGGCCCACGCAGTGCTGGCCAAACTCTATCTGCAGGCCGGCGCCTATCAGCAAGCAATCACCGAATGCCACAAAGCACTCGAGATCGACCCCGCGGATCAAACCTCGGTCTACCACCTCATCCAGGCGCTCAGGAAGAGTGGACAAACCGGCGAAATTCCGGGCTTGCTCAAACGCCTCGCGCAGCTCCGGCAGGAGGCTACGGAGAAAGAGCGCGAGCAAAACCGCTTCCTGCTTGTCGACACAAGCGAGCCGGCGAGATAGCAATCCAATCTCAAGGCTCCTGAGCACGAAAGGAATAGTACATCTGCACCATTTTCCCTTTTTCAACGATGCAATAGGGTATGGCTGAATACCAACGAATTTGTCGCGCTTGACCGTTCACGGCGTAGCATGCCGCAAGACACGTCGATCATAGAAAATTAAAACGAGGCATAATGAAACATTCCCGCAGACGTTTCCTTCAGATCAGCACCGCGGCTGTCGCTGCACTCCGCGCTGGAGCCATTCGAGCAGGAGAGCCCAGCGCCGATCCTACCTCCAAGCCGCTCAGCTCGCCGCTCCAACAATTCGACTATCAGGATGTTTCCCTGCTCGAAGGCCCGCTTCGCAGCCAATTCGATCAAAACCATGCCTTCTTCGCCGCGCTGGATGAGGACATGCTGCTCAAGCCTTTCCGTCAGCGAGCCCATCAACCTGCCCCCGGCGCCGACATGGGTGGCTGGTACGACAATTGCAACGACTTCGATCCGCACGGCACTTTTCATGGCTTCATCCCCGGTCATAGCTTCGGCCAGTATCTTTCTGCGCTGGCGCGCTTCTATGCGGCCACCGGCAACACGCAGACGCGCGACAAGGTGCGGCGTCTGGTTCGCGGCTTTGCACCGACGATCACGTCGGAGTTTTATGTCGACTATCACCTGCCGGCCTATACCTTCGACAAAACGAATTGCGGCCTGATTGACGCGCACCAATTCGCCGGCGACGAGATGGCTTTTGACGTGCTCGGAAAGGCCACCGATGCCGTGTTGCCACATTTGCCCGCAAAGGCGCTCGCTCGCTCCGAACAGTACAAACTCCCATTTCCCGACGAAGCGTACTGCTGGGACGAAACCTATACGCTTCCTGAAAACCTGTTTCTCGCCTACAAGCGCGGAGCAGGAGACCGCTATCGCCAACTGGCCATCCGCTTCCTTGAGGACGACCTCTACTTTGATCCGCTTGCTGTAGGGGAAAACGTGCTGCCCGGTGAGCACGCCTACAGCCACGTCAATGCGCTCTCAAGCGCGATGCAGGCCTATCTTGTTCTTGGAAGCGAGAAGCATCTGCACGCCGCCACAAACGGCTTTGGCTTCGTTCGCGATACGCAGAGCTTTGTGACTGGCGGCTGGGGGCCCGACGAGTTGTTTCGCAAACCCGGCAGCGGAGATATGGGCACGAGCCTCAGAACGTCGCATTTCAGCTTTGAAACGCCTTGCGGTTCCTATGGCCACTTCAAGATCACGCGTTATCTGCTTCGCGTTACCGCCGACAGCCGCTACGGCGACAGCATGGAGCGCGTTCTTTATAACACCATTCTCGGCGCCAAACCGATCAAGGAAGACGGTTATTCCTTCTACTACTCCGACTACAACAATGTCTTCGCGAAAAAGGGATATCACAGAGACAAGTGGCCCTGCTGCTCGGGAACATTTCCACAGGTGACTGCGGACTATGGCATCAGTTCCTACTTCCATGACGATACTGCGCTCTATGTCAACCTTTACGTGCCGTCGCGTGTGATCTGGAACCGGGGCAATGAGCGCGTTGTCTGCACTCAACAGACGGAATACCCCTTCCATCCTTCCACCCGATTGAGCTTCTCGCTGGACAAGCCTTCGGCATTCACACTTGCCCTTCGCATGCCCGCCTGGATGGGCGAAGGTACTAGTGTCGCCATTAACGGGCATAGGGTTACTTCGGAGCTGGAACCCGGCTCATTCGCGCGTATCGACCGCACCTGGCAGGACGGCGACGTCGTCGAGATGGAGTTCGCCATGAACTCTTCGATCGAGTCGGTCGATCCTCAGCATCCCGATGTAGTTGCTCCTGTTTTTGGCCCTCTTGCACTTTTTGCCATCGGACCGGTGCCAGAGAAATTGCGCCGCTCGACACTGCTCGAGGCGGCACGCCTCGCACCGGCAAGCCCGGGCTGGCAGGCTCAAACCGCTCAGGGAACGCTGACACTCAAGCCCTTCTCGCTTATCGCGGAGGAGATTTACAGGCTCTATCACCCGGTTGAAGCCTGAAAAAGAATCGTATCCGTCCACAGCAGACCCAGATCCCGTCAAGGGGCGGTTCGGAAATTGCGCTGGCTGCATCCGGCACGAATAGGCTAATTCGCAAAATCGGTCAAAAACCGCCAGATTGCACGGCACGACCATTGCGACAGAATCGGATGTACTATAGTCGCGAGCCGGAAACACCCGTTCGAACTGATTTGGCGCAAGCCCCGAAAGGTGGATTGCGCCATGATCGGATGCGCGGGGAGATGGGTTCCCGTATGCGCTTGCTTGTGCAGGGCACCGCGTTGGGTCGGTGGACGCCCCGGGTAAAGAACCGGCTGGCACTTGCCATTTTTCTGCTCACCGTGCTGGCCGAGACCGGTTGTAAACAGGCCCATCCTGTGATCGCGGTGATTCCGCGCACATGCGGCACAGCGCTTTGGGAACCGGAGCATGCAGGCGCTGCGGCCGTGGCTCGCGCGCACGGACTGGAAATCTACTGGAACGCGCCGATGCGCGACGATGACATCCAGGCGCAAATCGCTCTCATTGACAAGTCGCTGAATCGAGGATACGCCGGAGTCATCGTTTCTCCCATAGAGACGTTGCCGATGCGAACGCCCATCCAGCGTGTTCTTGCGAAGGGCGTTCCTGTAGTCGTGGTAGGGACAGAGCTCGGGATGCCTCCCGGACCGAAGTTGACTTATGTGTTGAGCGACGAGAACGCCGCTGGGGCCATGGCGGCGCGGCGCATTGGCCGCATCCTCGGAGGCAAAGGTTCCATCGCCATTCTGGGCATCAATCCACAGTTGATGAGCAACGTGGTGCGAGAGCGCAGTTTGGAGCTGACACTGGCACGAGAGTTACCCGGAATCCATGTAGCGGTGCGCCAGTTCGGGTTATCCAGCGTCCCGCAAGAACAGGAGGCTGCCGAAGAGTTGCTGGCAAAGGGGCAGAAGATCGATGCGATCGTCGCGCTGTCCCTGGCTTCAACCAGAGGGGTTTATTACGCCCTGGTCGAATATGGCAAGGCGGGAATTATTAAGCTTGTTGGTTTCGATCAGGATCTGATTCCACCGATCCGAAACGGCGGCATCGATTCCGTGGTGGTGCAGAACACATACGAGATGGGCCGCCTGGCTATGAACCTGATGGACCGCGAGCTTCACGGTGAAGGCACCGCGACGGTTCTGAAGGTGCCGCCCGTTCTTATGACCCGTGAGAACGTGGATTCCGCTCAGATTCGCCAGATCCTCAATCTGGCATGGTGGCCGCCGCGATGAGAACGACCTTCACCAGACGCAATCTGATCATCGTAGGCGCTTTCCTTACCGCGACTGCGTTGCTGGTAGTCTGTGGATTTTTTGCGTTCCATTCCATCGCGCGCCGGGGGCCGTTCAGCGCGCAGGGAATCTCACTCGCGAAGCAGGATGACTGGCAGGCATTCGGAGGCACATGGCAATACGCCGACGGCGTCATGCAGAACAACTCCGATGAGCGCGGCGCCAAACTGATGAGCGGCCCCACCTATTGGACGAACTACTCCATCGAAGCAGACGTGCTCTTGCTCGGCCAATATGGCGATGCTGGACTGATCATCCGCTCAACTGACGAAGAAGAGGGGGTGGATGCTTATCACGGCTACATGGCCGGTCTGCGCGATCTGGACAACTCACTCATTCTCGGCCGCGCTGACTATGGCTGGCGAGAGTACGCCGCAAAACCGGTTACACCTCGCGTTCATGCGCAGCAGTGGTACCACGTAAAATTCCTCGCCTACGGTTGCGAATTTGCCGTCAGCGCCGCGGCACCCGACGGTGAGACCACCAGCGTTGCAATCGAGGACCCCGATTGTCTGCCCGCAGGCCGCTTCGGGCTCAAGTCCTACAACACCGGAGCCGAGTGGAGAAACTTGGAGATTCGTCCGGCGACCCACCAAGACCTGGTTGCGATGGTCGGTCCGGTCACGCCTCCGATCGCCGTCCCTGCACAATTTCCCACCGGCGCGGAACCGGGTTCGTACGACAAGTATTTCGAGCCCCTCCAGCGGGATCTGCTCGCGCATCGCGCCGATGTGAACTCGCAATCGATCAGCAGCCTGCGTCTGCTTTCCCCCGACGCGCCCACTCCGGTCACAATCCACGGCGTGGTAACGCTCACCTCGCCGGTGCTCTTTGTTCAGGATCCGACCGGAGGATTGGCAATTCCCGACAGCCACGCACATGCGCCGCTGCAAATCGGCGACGAAGTCGAGGCCAAAGGAGACGCAGAGCTGCACGACTTCAGTTCGCGGCTCCGCAACGCCGATGTGCGCCTGCTCTGGTCGCACACGCCTGTTCTGCCCATTGCGGTCACTGCGGCACAAGCTGCGACGGGAGCCTTTGACGCGAAATACGTCGAGATAGAGGGCCGCCTGGAGCATGAAGACGAGGTTTCGGGACACACACTTGTTCTAACGCTTGACGACGCCAGCCAGTCCTTCCTGGCCATTTTGAGCGAGGCCGGACAAGTGGGTCGATTGCGCAGGTTAAAGGAGCAGAGCCGGCTGCGCTTACGCGGTGTTTGCGTGGTGGACTCCAGGTACACGCACGATTTGACTTCGTTTGCCCTGCTGTTGCCGTCGTTCAACGACGTCGAGGTAGTCGAGGGTCCGCCATGGTGGAGCACCGGACGTCTCGTCGCCATGATCATTGGAGTGCTTTTGCTGGCTTTGGCAGGACTAAGCTGCTACATCCTGATTGAGCGATGGCGCATGCAAGCCGTCCTGGATGAGCGTGGACGGTTGGCGCACGAGATGCACGATACTCTGGCGCAGAGCTTCGCCGGGCTTGGGTTTCAATTGGAAGCGATCCGCGACGAGGCAAATGAAGGCTCAAACATCGTCCCGCAACTGGACCTCGCACGCGACATGGTGCGCAACTCCCACGAGGAAGCCCGCCGCAGCATTGCCATGCTGCGGCCGGAAAATCTGGAATCGGTGGATCTGCTGCGGGCTATCGAAATCTGCACCCGCCGCATGGTGAACGGGACCTCATCCATTGCGGTACGGACTTCCAGTGAAGGCAGCGAGCGCGCCATCCCATTGCGCATCTCCGACACCCTGATGCGCATCGGTCAGGAAGCTGCCGCCAATGCCGTTCGTCACGCACACCCGACCCATCTCAACATATCGCTGAAATATCTCAAATCGGCGGTCGAACTGATTGTTGATGACAATGGCTGTGGTTTCTCGCTCACCGACGAGCTGGCAGGCTTCGGTATCTCGGGGATGCACAAGCGCGCCGACAACATCGGGGCCACATTGACAATTCAGAGCGCGCCCGGAAGCGGAACCACTTTACGCGTACACGCGCCGACGCCGCCGTCGTTTCTCCGCTCATACTGGCAGCGGCTTCATCAGTCCTGGAGAAGGCCATCAAATGGAAATTACAGCTAGAAAGCCGATTCGCGTACTGATTGTCGACGATCATCCGGTGGTTCGCGCCGGATTGACGAGCTTATTGCGGAAAGATACCGGACTGAAGGTCGTTGGAGCCGCGCAGAACGGAGAAGTGGCGCTGGATCTCATCCGCCGCGCATTGGTCGATGTTCTTCTTCTCGATCTGCGCATGCCCAAGATCGGCGGCATCGATCTTCTGAGCATGCTGCGGGAGATTGCGGCCCCTCCAGCCGTCCTCATCCTCTCCAGCTATGCATATGAAGAGGAGATCTATCGCGCAGTGAAGGCCGGAGCCCGCGGCTATCTCTCGAAAGACGCCACGGGCGCTCAGATCGTGGAGGCAATCAACACGGTGAACGCCGGCGGCAAGTACTTTTCCGGAGAAATTGCGGAACGTCTCGCCGAGCGAGAATCGCACTCCAGTCTTAGCTCCCGCGAAACCGAGATTCTGGAGATGGTATCGAAGGGCCTAACCAACAAGGAGATTGCCCATGTGCTGCAGATCAGCCAGTACACTGTCCGCAATCACATCAACAGGATCAGCGCCAAGCTAGAGGTGGGCGATCGCACCGAAGCCGTCACGGTGGCGTTGCAGCAGGGCATCCTGAGTCAGCGCTGAAGCGCTTACTTCCCTTGCGACGAAAAGCGCTTCTGCGGCAATCCGCTCTATCAACTGCGCAATCATGCCTTGACCGCCTTGGCGAATTCCACCAATTTGCCGGTGAATTTCTCCATCGAATGTAGTACACCTGACCCATTGCACATAGATTCTTGGCCGCACTAATGTGTTGTTGCTTTTCGTGTCGCGTTTGAAAGGGGAACGGAGGAGATGTCTGCCCGGGAGAGCCGCAGGCGTTCTAGAGCCCAGGATAAGCGTCCTTCCCAATTCCGCTAAATGGGACCTCGCTCTTGCCGTGAGCAATCTCGCGAGAGGAGCAAGAATTGCATTCACCGTGGAGGCCAGCCATGATCACCCATCACAAGATGCTTTTTGTGCTTGTTTTGGTCCCAGCACTTCTCGCCTTGGGTGCTGCCGCTCACGCGCAGTACAACGGCAATATTCAAGGTGTGATTCTCGATCCGGCGGGAGCGGCCATAGCCAACGCGACCGTTATCCTCACCAACCAGGAAAACGGCGTCAGCCAGCAAATCAAATCGGGCGGTTCGGGGAACTATCGCTTCAGCAGCCTCGAGCCGGGCCCATATGTCGTAAAGGTTTCAGCCGGCGGCTTCGACGATGCTGAGGTGAAGACAAACCTTGAAACCTCGCAAACCCTTGCTGTGAATGTGAGCCTCAAGGTGAAAACCGCCAACGAGTCCGTCACTGTGACTACGAGCGGCCCAATTCTGGACGTTGACGAGAACCGTCTGGAAACAACGATTCCATCCCAGGAGGTCGTCAATCTTCCTGAGCTGAATCGCAACACCTGGGACACACTCACCGTTGCGCCAGGCATCACCGGCACCGGAACACGGGCGGCCGGCGAATCGCCGGGTGGCGGCGCCGACAACTTCGGCACGCAGACCGTCGCTGTTAGCGCCAACGGCCGCAGCTACACCGGAAATCTGGTCATGGTTGATGGCATGAATGTGACGAGTCCCGTGCAAAACGGCAACATCGTTCTCTCGCCCATTCAGGACTCAGTAGAGGCTGTATCGATCCAGGCCAACTCGTGGGATGCGGAGAACGCACTGGGCAGCTCGATTCTTGTACAGGTGACTACCAAATCCGGCACCAATAAATTCCACGGTACCGGCGCCCTCTTCTGGAATAACCAGGACCTGAACGCCAACCAGGAATTCTCGGGTGGAACTACGCCGTATTCGCGCAAAGATCTATCGGCTACATTTGGCGGGCCGGTCATCAAGGATAGAACGTTCTTCTTCGCCGACTTCGAAAAACTGTGGGCCACGGTCGCCGAGGCGCTTTCAGGCACGCAGACGTGGGAAGATCCGGCCTTCGTCTCCTGGGCTAAGACGAATTTCCCGGACACGGTTGGAACTCAGGTTCTGACCGGTTGGCCCGTCGTATATGGCAAAAGCGCCGGAGTGTATGAGACGGCCGCGCAGTACTTTGGCTCAAGTTGCGGAACCTCGGCGACTGACAACATTCCCTGCAGCACGCCGATGCTTGATTCCGGGACGTTCAATACCAGCCCGTACTACAACGCGCTGCAATATAACTTCCGGCTGGATGAGTACTTCACCAAGAACGACCGCTTCTACCTGGCCTATTACAACGACGCGTTTTCGCAGGAACAGCCTGCGATCCGGACGGGGCTCACGGTGGTCAACTTTCAGGCCAATCGTTATGGGCAGGCCGATTACACGCACACGTTCAGTCCCAAAGTTCTGGCGGAGGGCTCCTTTGCATTTGCCAGCGTTGGCGGCGCCAACGGCCAGCTAGGCGACCTGAAGGTTCCGGACATCAATGTCACCGGCCAATCGGAGGGCATAAACAGCGGCGGCTGGGGTCCCGGAGAGTATCGCGGGCCCGAGTACAACTGGCGCGCAGTTCTTTCGGCCGAGATCAATAAGCACACGCTGAAGTTCGGCGTGAACGGCGTGCACGCCATCGAGCACGGAGACTTTACCCCGGTGAGCGTTCGTCCGACCTTCCAGTTCACGAATCTGCTCAATCTTGTAACCGACCAGCCGTTCAATGAGACAGGAGTTTCTCTCAATCCAAGCAATGGCCAGGCGGGCAAGGTGATCTTCGGCGGCCAGGAGAATCCTTTTGGGATCTTCGCCCAGGACGACTGGAAGCTGAAATCGAATCTGTCGCTCACGCTGGCGCTCCGCTGGGATTACTACTCCAACCACACTGCCTGGGGCAACAGCGGATT